>JAIQFV010000014.1 GCA_020073085.1 Terriglobia bacterium
GATGAGAGCCCGATCTACAGAAGCCCCGGAGGGGCGCCAGAATGTAGCCCCGGGTGGAGCGCAACGGAGGCCGGGGTCAGGAAGGCGAAGAATCGACCAAGCCGCGGAGCGGCGCCAGAATGTAGCCCCGGGTGGAGCGCAGCGGAGCCCGGGGTCAGGAAGGCGAAGAATCGACCAAGCCGCGGAGCGGCGCCAGAATGTAGCCCCGGGTGAAGCGCAGCGGAGGCCGGGGTCAGCAAGTTGAAGAATCGAGCGAGCCGCGGAGCGGCGCCAGAATGTAGCCCCGGGTGGAGCGCAGCGGAGCCCGGGGTCAGGAAGGCGAAGAATCAACCGAGCCGCGGAGCGGCGCCAGAATGTAGCCCCGGGTGAAGCGCAGCGGAGCCCGGGGTCAGCAAGGCGAGAAATCAACCGAGCCCCGGAGGGGCGACAGATGGGATTGCTCAAGGATCCACAAGAACGGAAATGGAACCTTCCACTTCATTTCCATTTGTGAAAATATTTGACCCGATCTCTGGGGATTCTCGGTTCCACGGAGGATTCAATGAAGAACTTTCATCACTTCAACCCGGCTTCGTTGACGCAGGCCACCACGACGCTCGCGTCAAAACCGGATGCCTGGGTAATTGCCGGCGGAATCGACCTGCTGGGAGAAATGAAGAACGGAATCATTCAGCCCGGGACGCTGGTCAACCTGAAGACGTTGCCGAATCTCGATTCCATCAAGTTCAGCGAGACCGACGGCCTGCGCATCGGGGCCATGGCCACGCTGGCGAAAATCGAGGCACATCCGGAGATCCGAAAACGCTTTGCCGTGCTGTCGCAGGCGGCGCACTCCGTGGCAACGCCGCAGATTCGCAACGTGGGAACGCTCGGAGGAAATCTGTGCCAGCGTCCGAGATGCTGGTACTACCGCAACCCGGCATTCCACTGTTTGAAAAAGGGCGGCAAGGAATGCTTCTCCGTGTCCGGCGAAAATAAATACAACGCGATCCTGGGAGGTGGTCCGGTCTACATCGTCCATCCCTCCGACTGTGCGCCGGCCTTGATTGCCCTGGGGGCCGAGGTCACTGTGGCGGGACCCCGGGGAACGCGATCCATGCCCCTGGAGAAGTTTTTCGTCCTGCCAAGCGAGAATCCGCTCCGGGAAAACCGCCTTCAGGCGGGGGAGGTGGTGACGGAGGTTCATGTCCCCCCATCGCATGATGCGGGCTCCTCCTCGGCCCGTCACAGCGTCTACTTGAAGGTGAAGGAGCGGGGTGCCTGGGACTTTGCGTTGGCAAGTGCCGCGGTGAGCATGGAGACGAATGCGGGGCTTTGCAAGACGGTCCGCGTCGTGCTTGGAGGCGTGGCGCCGATCCCGTGGCGCAGTCTGCCGGCCGAGAAAATCTGCATGGGCAAACGCGTGGACGAATCGCTCGCGACTGAGGCCGGACAGGCCGCGGTGGCCCAGGCCGTTCCATTGGGCAAGAATGATTACAAAGTGGACATGGCCGCCAATCTGATCAAGCGCGCACTGCTGATCTGTGCGGCATGATCGGCTTGATCTCACAAGATGCACAGGATTCACAGGGCCCATTTAAATATTCTAAGCTTCGGAGTCCTCTGCGTCTCGGCGGTGATTTGCCCCAGAACCAGTCCCAGATCTTGCAACGACGTGCTAAAATCTTCTCATGATCATTGGCATCATCCTTGCTGCCGGGGAGTCCAAGCGCATGGGGACGCCGAAGGCCCTTCTGAAGATCGGTGATCGCCCCTTCATTAACCATATTGCGAACCAGCTGGAGGCTGCTCAGCTCGATCTTATTTACGCGGTGCTCGGTGAAAAGGCCGACCTCATTCAAGAAGTCCTCGACCGCAATATCATCGTCATTCACAATCCAAACTTTAGGGAAGGTCAGATTTCTTCGCTCAGGACCGCGATTGACAAGGTCCAGTATGAGAACTGCGACGGGGTGATTGTCGCCCTCGTGGATCACCCGATGGTCTCGACCACCGTCGTCTCCAAACTCATCGAAAGTTTTTACCAGAGCAAGAAGCGCATCATCATTCCCACCCACACCGGAAAGCGCGGACACCCCGTGCTCTACTCGCGCGAAGTGTTCGCCGAAATCCTCGAAGCCCCTCCGGATCAAAGCGCCAAAGCCATCCGCTTGGAGAACCTCGAAGAAACACTCGAAGTCGAAGTCGATGACCCCGGCATTCTGGTCGACATCGATACCCCCCAGGACTACGAGCGGCATATTGCGACGGCCGCAACTTCCACTGCCATTGACAAGTGAGTAACCCCTCAACTGACGAAGTGGGCGGGCACAGCGAACATGTCCGCGCGTGCCGCAAATATTGGGGTGCCGCAGGCATGCGTTCTTTGCATGCCTGCGCTGCTTGAATTCGACCCCCCTCATCACACAAACTGAATAATACATTGGGGTCAAATCGGGAGAAAGGACATAGCCCACGCTATCCCCGCTCTGGCCTATATCACAATCTAGCCCTGATCGCGCAATCATGGGGTGCCGCAGGCATGCGTTCTTTGCGTGCCTGCGTTGCTTGAATTCGACCCCCCTCATCACACAAACTGAATAATACATTGGGGTCAAATCGGGGGAGAGGACATAGCCCACGCTATCCCCGCTCTGGCCTATATCACAATCTAGCCCTAATCGCGCAATCATGGGGTGCCGCAGCTATGCGTTCTTTGCATGCCTGCGCTGCTTGATCCCGCCAGTTCTCTCCCGAACCTCTCCCGCCTGGGGCAACCCCTTTACCCAAATTTATTGGGTTGTTATATTCGTGATCCGTGAATACCTTTGTCGGAGGGAAGTCGGTCTGTCCACTCAGCGACGAGCCGAAGTTTCTACTTGACTCACAGATGGTCGAGCCATACACTTTCGAACTGTTGGAGGCTCTTGAGCGCTGTTGTTCCGGCGCCTGTCGAACGAACAGGTCGCTGACAGTGCTCGATACCCAATCCAGTCTGTTCTCCCGATCGTCGGCCCAGTTGATTTGCATAAGGAATCTGAGGTTATGCTTTGGCTCGCTCATTTTGCGGTAGTGGCGAACTACTGCAAAAAGTAGTGCGATCAATGCCTCTTTTCTTTTTGATTTCAAGAAGCCCGATTTAGTTCCCCTGGATTTTCCTCACCCAAAGGAAGTAAACGTGGATTCCTGGAGTACAGTCACCCTTTCCACCGATTCGGGTTGTCTTGCTTTATCGGGAATCCGAATGTCGCGCGTTCTCTCGGCAGAACTCTTCCGTGAGTATGCTGGACTCTCCCAAACCTCCGATGGCTCGGCGTCTGGGTTGGCCACGCAATGCCATAACCGATGGATCGATTTGGCGGATTCCCTGGCCGCCTTGCCCGAGCCGGCTGAGCTTGTCGTGGTTATAGGGAGCCGGCCTGATGCGACGGACGAGAGTGCAGGGGTTTCGGTGTCCTTCCTGTCGCTGGGAAGAGGCTCGAGCACCGCCGAGGCTGGAGCCAACTGTGCGCATGCAAGACTCAACCTCTGGACCCTGTTGGAAACCATACTTGATTATGCGGAACTCGAGCCCATTGCAGAGAAGGAACCCCTTGAAGGCGCCATCAATCATCTGCATGAATCTCATGTCATCGAGGTCCGGCGGCGCTTCGAAGAAGTCCGCGTCAGCCACGGCGTCTTTGTAGGGGCCCCCGTGGGTTTTGAAGGCAAAAGGTGTCAACCGGAGTCGGACGAAAAGGAATGCTCGAGCGAGCTCCAATTCACGCACCTCTATCCCTGGGTCCCCAGCGATGACCCCTGGCGTCGCCTCTTGGAAGCATTGAGTGACGATCCGGCGTCCGCGGCACTCGTAATCCACTTCCGGGGTTGGTCACAGGTACCGGAAGATTGCAGGGAGATGGCAAGCCGGGCCTTGGTGGTGGCCGAGAGGATTGCCGCCTTCGATGTGGAGGATCGGACGGAGACTGTGCCGCAGCTCCAGGCCGAGGCGCTGCAACACGAAGCGCTACGACGGCTCTCGATCCTGGAGGGACGTGTGCTCGCCGCCCGGGTCTTCATCACCGCGAGCCGGCCTCCTTCCAGCGCGCTGGTTGCGACGGTGGAGAGTTGTCTCGACGACGCCTCCGTCCGACCCGGGCAAGCCGGCGCCGATTCCATGTTTCGAGGGGGCGCCCTGCTCATTCCCACCGCGTCGAGCGAAATTCTTTCCCGGCTCGACACACCCTCATTCGATCTGCTTTTCGGTCCCCGGGAAGCAAGCGCCATCCTGCGCACCCCCATGCCCAGCGACGTCGAGTTGCCCGGACTGTCCATCAATCGCGCTCGCACGGCGCGCATCGTCGGCCGCTCCGGCGACGACGCTCCCCTGGGAACCAACGTCCATCGCGGATTGCACCTTCCCGTGTGTCTCGATGGGCCGATGCGGTTTCGCCACACCTACGTAGTGGGCCAGACGGGAACCGGCAAGTCCACCTTTCTGCTCCATATGATCCTCCATGACATCGTAAACGGCCGGGGGGTTGCCGTGCTGGATGCCCATGGAACGCTCATCGAACAGATCCTGCTTCACTATCCTCCCGAGCGCAGAGACGACCTCATTGTCGTGGACGTGACGGACATCGAGTGCCCCATCGGATTCAATGTTTTGCGTATCGAGGAAGAGGACCCACTCGAATACCGGTTGGCTCGTGATCTGGTGATTGACGATCTTTACTCTTACATCGATCGAACTTATGACCTTAAACATGTGGGCGGCCCCTTGTTCGAGACGCATTTCAGAGGGATGCTGGGTTTGTTGCTCGGGTTGGAGAAACAGGCGCCACCGCTCATTCCCAACCTGATGATCTTCCGACTGCTTTACACCAATAGCCGTCTCCGTAGAACTCTGGTGGAGCGGATAAGAAACAAGGACCTGATGTTGGATGATTTTATTGAAGAAGCCATTGAGGTGACTGGAGAGGGATCCCTGAAGAACATGTCCCCGTATGTCACTAGCAAGTTCAGCCGTTTTGTTTCTGACCTGACATTGCGCAATATGACCTGCCAAAACTTGACTCTGGATTTCGACGAGGTCGTCAAGGGAGGGAAGGTACTCTTATTCTATTTGGGCAAAGGGCACTTCGGCGATTATGCGGCAGGCCTTCTGGCGAGCCAGATCATCTCTCGAATCCGCTATGTCGTGATGAAGCGTGGCGCCCGGCAGGACGCCCGCCCATTCTACCTTTACGCGGATGAATTCCAGCTCTTTGCGGATGACCGATTTACGGAGTTGTTGGCCGAGGCCCGCAAATTCAAGCTTTCACTGACCCTGGCCCACCAGTACGCGACACAAATACCAGAGAAGGTTTTGCAGGGCGTCTTGGGAAATGTCGGAACCACCGTGGTCTTTCGCGTCGGGGCGGTGGACGGCGAATTTTTCGAGCCCCTGTTCAAGCCGAGCTTCAACCAGAGAGACCTCTCTTCGCTCCCCAATTTCAGGGCCTGCGTGCGGAGTTTCGGATCTTTGGGGCATGCCCCTTTCAGCGTGGAAACGGGTTCACCTCTGACGGGAGGAAACCCAGACCAGGTTGATGCTCTGAGGCAGCGCTCGCGCGAGAAATACGGACGCGCCCGCGAGGTGGTCGAAAAGGAGATTGAACTGACGTATGAGGCTTACAAGAAAATGGATAAGGAAACGTCAGCCTTAATGGAAGCCCTTGGCGCGGACAAAGGTGTGCCGGAATAGAAAGAGGTGCTTTGGGTTCGTCAGAAGTCTGTGAGCAGCGTTTCCCGCAAGGGTGTGGGGGCTCTGTCGAAAAATTTCCAGTTTATTTAGGACGGGGTTCAATAATTCTTATGAGTACATTAGAATCGCCATTAAGGAATTTGGAGCCTGTGGGGGCGAACGATTCACATCCTATAGCCTTCACCCTCGCAAAATACCGGTTCACCTTCAGGCCGATGGGCGTGATGCACTTGCCCCCTTACAAGGGCGCGACGTTGCGTGGGGGTTTCGGATACGCCTTCAAAGACCTGGTTTGTATCAAGCCCGACCGTCACTGTGAAACCTGCCTGATTCAGGACCACTGCCGTTACTTTCAGATTTTCGAAACCCCGGTGCCCAAGGGCGCCACGATGATGCGCAAATACCCGCGCGCCCCCCACCCTTTCGTGTTGACTCCGCCATTGGATGAACGTACGGAGTTTTCCGAAAAGGAGGAACTCTCCTTTGAATTGGTGCTAATCGGACGCGCGGTCGATTATCTTCCCTATTTCATCTACACATTCGAAGAACTCGGCCGCCGCGGCATCGGCCGCGAGCACAGCAAATTCGTCCTACTTCGTGTCGAATCCTTTTCCGCAATTTCTCCGGGTGTCAATGGCTCTAGCACCTCACAGTGGAGTCCCGTCTACAGCAACATAACCAAGAAACTGAGCAACCAAGACATCGCCACGATCTCATTCTCTGATATTCAGAATTCATCGCTCATCGTTCACCGTTCACTTCAGTTTACACGACTTACCCTTCATTTTCTTACCCCTGTTCGTATCACGACGAATGAAAGACTCGATCATGATCTTGCCTTCATCAATTTTATGAAAGCACTTCTTCGCCGCATCCAGCTCTTGCAATACTTCCACTGCGATTCATTTGGAAGTCAATCCAGCAGAGGCGACCGGATCACAGAGGCCTGTCCTGGCTCGACCGGTGCGTGTTCTGAGGAGGATCCTGGTGGCTCTCTCACGCTGGCAGAAGTTCGTCGCCTTCTCAAGCTTTCAGAGTCAGTCGAGATTCATAAGTCCAATATGAGGTTCAAAGACTTGACACGCTTCTCCACACGACAAAAACGCTCCACCTCGATCAGCGGCTTTACTGGGGCGATAACCTATGGATTTCCGACGAATGAACTGTTGCGAGATTTCCTCTTTTATCTTCAACTTGGATCCCTAATTCATGCAGGCAAGCACACAAGTTTCGGACTGGGGAAATATGAATTGAAGCTCGGCCTTTGAAGAATATTGCCTTTTTGGGTAATCGCGTGGTTGATGGAAGTTAGCACAAAGCGAACAGGAATTCACGGCTGAACGCGGATTGTGAGCAAGGTCGCACTTTATTTCAGAGGCAGGAAGGTTTTTGGATTCCGCAAATTATTGGAGGCGAAACCGCTTGAATCAACAATTCCTTTGTGAGCATTTGATTCTGCTCATAGGTGGCAATCCAGTTCCAAACGCCGTCGCAGGAAGTCTGCTTGCCACGCGACAGGGAACTATTACGCTGGTGCACTCCTGCGGTCCTGGAGGCACTGGGGACGTTGCGCAGCGACTGCGGTCCTGGTTGATGGATCAGAATTCTGGAACCACAGTGGAATTAACAGAAGTCAATGAGTCCAGCGCCACTTCGATCTGTGCGAGCGTGCGCTCTCGTCTGGAAGCCGTCAGTGCCGCTAGCGTTGGGCTGAATTACACGGACGGCACCAAAGCCATGTCGGCTCATGCTTATCGCGCTGTGGAGATGTGGGCGGAAGAAGATAAGGACATCAGCCCCATCTTCAGCTATCTGGACGCGAGGACGCTGCAGATGATGTTCGAGTCTGACGCTTTTGGCGGATTGACACGGTGCGAGCGTGTGGGGCGGTCCATTCAGGTGAAGCTACATGACCTGATAAAGTTGCATGGGTGGTCGTTGATTCATGAACCGACGCGCGTTCCAGTTTTGTCTGCCACGGCTGGCGCAATTGCAAAGACATGCAGTGCCCCTGGGGGAATCGAGGAGTGGTCACGGTGGGTACACAAGGAAATTCGATTGAAATGCCGCCACACCAACCCAGCGTTGGATGACTTGGTCACGGACAGGAAACAGGAGATCGAGCATTCTGCGCTGCAGGTCTGCCCGGTGCGACCGAGGAAGGATGAGGGTTGGAAAGACAACGAGGCGCTTCGATCAGTTTTGCTGCAACTGCCCCGCGCCGGAGCTCTTGCCGGCGTAATCACAACTCTCAGGTCCGAACCCGGGGTGGCGAGCGGTTCGGGCCTCAACTTGTCATACGATATTTTCGGCAAGGACCCAAGACGCTTCTGTGAATGGCTGTATGGGAAATGGCTTGAGCATCACGTGCTCGATGTTCTTCGAACGCTCGCTGGCGTCCTCGAATTCCACGAGTGCGGACAGAACGTGGAAGCAACCGGCGTTCAATTTGATCTCGACGTCATCGCCATGCGTGGTTACCAACTATTTGCCATTTCCTGTTCGACCGATAGCAAGAAGAGGTTGCTGAAGTTGAAGTTGTTTGAAGCTGATGTCCGCGCGCGGCAACTCGGCGGCGACGAGGCCCGGGTTGCCCTTGTGTGTTGCGCGGCGGAGCCTCACCAAATCGAGCGCGAGATGCAAAGAGACTTGGGCGTGAAAGGCCGCATCTGCGTCTTCGGGCGCGAACATCTTGCGAATTTATCTGAGCACCTCAAACACTGGATTAAAACGCAGAGCCGGGAGGACTGACCATGCAACTTGTCATCGTGGACACAGCACAAATTCAATCATACGTATTCGGCAGCAACCGTCTGCGCGAGAATGTCGGCGGCTCGCACCTCGTGGCTATGGCAACCAGGGAATGGGCATTGGAAGCCGCACGGGAAGCCGCGCCAAAGAATAACATCAAAACGAGAAGCGATGAACTGGACCCCTCGGTGCAAATCGATTCAGACCCGAACGTTCAAGCGGAAGTCGTATACACGGGTGGGGGCAATTTTGTCGCGTTGTTCCGCGACGAGAACGACGAGGCGGGGAAGTTTATTCGGCGCCTTTCAGAAAAGGTACTGACCGATGCGCCCGGACTGCAACTGGCCATTACACAGGAATCCTTTGATTGGGACAACGGCGCTTTAGCCGACAAGATGAAAGATACTTTCCGAAAACTCGCACAGGAAAAGCGATCGCGAACTCTCTCCGCTCCGCTGTTGGGTCTGGGTGTCAGCGTGATGTGTCAATCTACTGCTTTGCCGGCGGTCGAAATGGTCAAGGGCATCGGCGAGGAGCCAGACCGCCCCGCGTCAGCAGAAATTGTGGCAAAGCTCAAGGTCGCTACCAAGACCGGGCCGCGCCCCAGCGAAGCCGACGAGCGTCTGCATCGGATCACGCCTCTCGAAGATTACGATTATCCGGCACAGTTTGAGCATTTGGGCGGCACAAAGGGCGAGCATAGCTACATCGCCGTGGTTCACGCCGACGGCGACGGCATGGGCAGCCGTATCACGAAGATCGGCGAGAAATACCCAAAGCAAAAGGAGAACCGTGACTTTATCAATGCCATTCGGGAATTTTCAATAGCAGTTGAGAAAGCAGCACAAGCCGCCTTGCAGGTAACGCTGGACAAGCTTACGGCAAGAATCGAAAGAGACAATGGCAGGAAAGTTATGGTCCACAGGAACGAGGGCAGGGTACTGGCCAGAATCGAACTCTGCTGGGATGACAAGGGGCACAAATGGCGGTTGCCGTTCCGCCCCATCGTTTTCGGGGGCGATGATCTGACTTTCGTTTGCGACGGACGTCTGGGTCTATCTCTTGCGACTGAATACATGCGGCAATTTACAGATAAGACCAAGGATCTTCCCGATAAGCGGGGCTCGTTGACTGCCTCCGCCGGCATTGCCATCGTCAAATCGCATTATCCGTTCGCCCGCGCCTACTCGCTTGCCGAGGACTTGTCGAGATCTGCGAAGGGCTATCGGAAAAAGATTGATCAGAGCGTTGCGTGTCTTGACTGGCACTTCGCCCGAAGTGGGTTGTCAGGAGAAGTCAAGGAAATCCGTAAACGCGAATACAAAGCAACCTGGAGTAAAAACGGCAACCAAGTTGAGGGTTCGCTCACGCTTTGCCCTCTGACGCTGGAGGAAAACAAGGTTGAGGCTCAACGCTCATGGAATGTCGTGCACAACGCGATTGACGTTTTTCAGTCCCAGGGTTGGTCTGAACGACGCAACAAATTGAAAACACTGCGCGATGCATTGCGTGGAGGTCCCGCGGAAGCCGATTGGTTCCTCAAGAAATTCGGACTTGCTGGGAAGTTGCCTGAATTAAAGCACTATCCTCAGTTTGCCCAGACTGGTTGGTGGGACAGGTGGTGTGGTTACTTTGATGCAACTGAACTTTCAGATTGGTTTGTCCCTTTGTAAAGGAGGTCGTCTTATGAAACTCCAAATCAAACTCACCTTGAAGAGCGACGGGACTTTCGGGCGGGGGGATGGGGTGGCGGGATTGCTTGATCAGGAAGTGGAACATGATGCCGCGACGGGCTTGCCGTTTTTGCGGGGACGCACACTGAAGGGCTTGCTGGCGGAGGAGTGCGCCAACTTTCTATATGCGCTCAGTAAACAGAATCCGCCAGACCCAGACTACGAGAAGTCTAAGGACGCGGCCCGGTTTCTATTTGGTATCCCGGGCAGCACCCTCGACGATGATGCACATATGCACGTCGGTCCCGCCCTCTTGCCCGAAGATTTGCGCAAGGCGGTCGATGCTGATCTCAGACAGAACACTCCGCGCTACAGTCCGACCGACATTCTCGAATCATTAACCGCCATTCGCAGGCAGACCGCCGTCGACACGGGGACCGAAGCGCCCGACGAAGGCAGTCTGCGGTCCATCCGCGTCGTGTTCCGTGACACAACGTTTATTGCCGACGTGGAACTCAATGCTGACGCTCCTCCGCATGCAATGCCGCTGCTGGCGGCGTGCGTGTTGTCGTTGCGCCGTGCAGGCACGGCACGCAACCGCGGACGCGGGAAGATCGAGGCCCGTTTGTGTGACGACCGTGGCGCTGACATCACGAAGCCACATTTCGATCAGTTCGGCTATAAGACGGAGGCTATCCGATGAAAGTCATCACCTATCATGTCAGTTTATTGGAGCCTGTTTTGGTGACCGCATTGGGCGCCGATCCAAACAGCGACGTGGCATTTGACTACATACCCGGCAGCGTGCTGCGCGGGGCGCTCATTGGTCGGTACCTACGTCAACAATCGGTCGCGGATGCGGCGGGTGATCCCAACTCGCGTCGATTGTTCTTTGAGGGGACGACCCGTTTTCTCAACGGATACCCTGTCGAGAATGAGAAGCGCGCTTTGCCAACACCGCTGTCGTGGCAGCAGGACAAGGAAGAGGTCGGTAAGCGGCCGGACGAAAACCCTGCCCCCGTGTTTGATTTTGCTATCAAACCGCTCGACAACCAGGACAAGCAATGGAAAGGGGTCGGCAAACCATTTTGCGTCATTGGGGAGGCCAATGTGAGATTTGTCCAACCCGAACGCAATATCTCCGTCCACACTGCGCGCACCCGGCGGTTCGGACGCGCGATGCCAGAGGAATTGATCAAGAAAGAGAAAGGTGACACACGCGGCGCAGTCTATCGCTACGATGCGCTGGCAGCGGGACAGACCTTCGAGGCGATAATTCTGTGTGAAGACAGTGATGCAAAGACGCTTCAGGATTTGCTTAACGGTGAAGTGACACTGGGCGGATCACGCACCGGCGGATACGGTCGGGTATCGCTGATGAACGCAAATGTTTTGCCGGGCGACACGTGGCGCGAGACCGGCACAAACCAGATTGCGGATTCCGATGGAAGGTTGATCATCACCCTGCTTAGCGATACGTTGGTCCGTGACAACAACGGACAGTTTGTGGTTGACCCCAAGGTAGTGACGAGGGCGCTGGAGGGGCAGTTGAAAGTCACGACGGGAACATTAGGTGACCCACAATCCTTTCTGCGCGGTGAAGTCATCGGCGGATTCAACCGCAAATGGGGGCTGCCGTTGCCTCAGACGCTTGCCATCAAAATGGGCAGCGCGTTTGTCAATAAAACAAAGAACGCCATTACCGAACAACAACTCCGCGAACTGGAAAGAAACGGCATCGGTGAGCGCCGCGCCGAGGGGTTCGGACGTGTCGCTGTCAACTGGCCCACTAAAGATGTATGGGTTGTGGATGCCACCAAGTCGAAGGAGACGGTCAATCCCTTGAACTTGGATGCGGACTCGGACAGCGGCAAGCTGGCAAAACTTATGGTGAGTCGAATGCTGCGTCGGCGTCTCGATGAGTTGCTGGTCAAATCGGCCGCCGACCTCGGCAGCCTCATACGCAAGCCGAAAAATAGTCAGATTTCCCGTTTGCGCAACATTGTGCAAAACGCGATGCAACAGGGGCCGTCGGCGGGACGCGTTCGGCTCAACGAATACTTCGACAGTCTCGAATCGCGCAAGGGCACGCGTGACCAGTTCACGCGCGACCGAATAGGAAACGAGAACCTGCTGAAATGGCTGCGCACCTGCGTCACCGACGAACGAGATATTTGGGCGCTCCTCGGAATTGAAAGCACACCGAAAGCCAATATCGGCGCCAACGTCACGACTAACCTCACAGATGAAATGGCTTACGAATACAACCTGCGGCTCATAGATGCTGTGTTGGCGCGCGCCGCCAAGTCAAGACGACAAAGAGGTGAATCATGACATCCATCGGCATGTGGTCGGAAGAACGTTCCCGCAAAATCATCAAGCGCATCGTCGTCGAAGGCGACCTCGTGCTGCAAACGCCTGCGCACTTCGGCAACGGCGACGGCGACGACCTTTGCGACATGCCGCTGCTGCTCGATCCACTCGAGGAAGCGCAAGGCAAGATCACGCCGCTGTTGACGGGCGCGTCCATCGCCGGTGCGCTGCGGAGCTACCTCCGCCAGCGGGAGAAAGGATTCCAAGCCCCACTACCCCATTCGAATGACAAGGACGCAGCCAAGCAAGAACGCGAAACATATGCCGCAACCCTGTTCGGGGCTTTCAAAGGCGACGATGACGGCGAGCAAAGTCCGCTGATCGTGGATGACGCACTGGGCAAGCCCGAAACTGTCGGTGTTGAGGCGCGCGATGGAGTGGCAATCAATCCCAAGAGCCGTACGGCACAACAGAACAGACTTTTCGACCTCCAACTCTGGCAGGCGGGCACAACCTTTCCGCTGCGATTTGAATTGCTCATTCGAGAGGGAGACAGCGAGGCGAAGTTGAAGCAGGCGTTGGCGACCGCATTGTCTGGCTTCAACGATCCGGAACTCCCCGTCACCCTCGGTGCCCGCAAGCGGCGCGGCTACGGACGAGTGAAGGTTGACCAGTGGCGCGTAACCACCTTCGACCTGGCAAGCAAAGGCGGCCTCGTCGCTTGGATTGCAGTTGGACGGGAAAGAGAGCTTGGTCTTCGGGCCTCAAAACCGGCGTGCGGCAGCAACCTTGCGTCGCTGCTGCGGGTTAACCCGATTGAAGATGCCCGGCATTTGTTCACTCTCAGTGCAACATTCTCTCTTGATGGTTCGCTGCTCATCCGCTCGGGAAGCGGCCAAGACGACAAGGGACCCGACGCCGTGCACCTTCACGCCCGGCAACCTGATGGGGCGACCAAACCTATCGTCTCAGGCACCAGCCTGGCTGGCGCACTTCGGGCGCGCTCCCTGAGAATCGCCAACACGCTGGACCCGTCTGCGCACAAAACGCGCGCTGAAGAAGTCGTTGATGCGATGTTTGGCGCGGACATGGACAAACTCCAGGAGCGACGGCGAAGTGGCGACGCGAAAGCCCAACCCTTCGCCAGCCGGGTCGAGGTCAATGAAACGGTTGTGAACACAGTAAAAACCGACCTCGTGCAGAACCGAGTCAGCATCGACCGATTCACGGGTGGAGCGCGAGACACTGCGCTTTTCAACGAGCAACCCATCTTTGGCGGCACAGATAGCGACCTCGTTGTCGAACTCAAATTGCTCAACCCGGCGTGCCGCGAAATCGGTCTCGTTCTCCTTCTCCTCAAAGACCTGTGGACCGGCGACCTGCCTTTAGGCGGTGAAAGCAGCGTTGGTCGCGGTCGTTTCAAAGGCAAGAGCGCCGACCTGATCTACAAGGCAAACGGAACGGTGAAGATCTGGAAAATCACCGGAAACGACACTCGTTTGCATTTTGAAAAGGATGACATCGCATTGTTGGAAGGTTACGTCCGTGAACTGAACAACCACCTGAAGGGAGCCGTCCAATGAAACCGCGCGAAATCAAGTCACACCCTGCTCTCGTTGAGCCTGTCGGCATTAAGGGGATGGGCAACGTGAACGACTGGCTGCAAACGCAAGCCGCTCAACACAAGTTGAAGTGGCTGCTGGCACACGCGGACGACGGCCTCATCTGGGGGCGGATGGATGACGGGAAGCTGGGCACCTCGCATGAAGCAGGGCGAGGCAATCCCGAGGCAGAGAAGGCATGCCCCGAGTTGCGCATCCAAACCCTCCAACAAGCGCGGTTGTTTTCGGAGACTGCAGAGCTGCTGCTTTGGCGCGACGGCGACAACCAGTGGCATGCGCGATTGATCCGCGACACCGACACGCAACAAGGTGAACAGTCCAACTGGGACGTTGCCATCGACGAAGCCCAGATTCTCTGGGGCACCGACCCAACACCGTTGGCCGACGGCTTTACCATGATGAGTGATGGGGAACAAGGCCTGCGTCATGCCGTCCCACTGAAGATCGAGAAACACTTTAACGAAGAAACCCGCCCGCTGCGCCTGCACGTCCGCCATTACCTCTCGAAGGGCGGGTTTGCCCTCATCGAAGCCAGCCGCCTGTTTAAGCTCGACATGGAGGTAAACCAATGAGCACACGGCCCACACTGAATCTGCCCAAACACCAGAATCCGTCCACCCCCGGCCGCACTGCTTGCGCGCCTTACAACTTCATCCCGCTGCCCGAAAAAGTGGTCACGGTGAAAGGCAGCACCATTGACGAGCAGCTGCCTGACCATGACCGGTACTTTCCACACCGACACACCGGCTACTTCGACATGACGCTCACGACGAAGTCGCCGCTGTATGTGCGCTGCGGACTTTCAGCGGCTCGACCCGATCCAGATACGCCGTCCGAATTCGAGAAAGCCGAGGCCGAGAAACTCGGGAAGCTGCCGCGTAACTTTCGAGACGCAATGAAAAACCAACCCGATTTCTTCTATACACGCGACCCCAACAAACCCGTGATCCCAGCGTCCAGTCTCCGCGGAATGGTGCGTGGCCTACTTGAAATCGTCAGTTACGGTAAGATGAAAATGATAAGTACGAATCAGATGTTCTTCCGCGCGGTCGGTGACACGACTTCGCTGGGTGAGTTGTACAGACAAAGGATGCAGCAGACCGTCTCCAACGGATACTGCCCGAAAGTGAAGGCGGGATATCTCACGCATGAAAGTGGCAAGTACTTAATTACCCCCGCCAAGACACTGAGTGGAGATCAGTACTTCCGAATCGAAGAAGACAAGGCGAGATCTTTTATCTCTTCGCTTCAGCCCATGAGCTACTGGAACAACTCAGTAAAGCGATGGGAGGCGAATGATAAGTACGAGTGGAAACGGTGCCAAGTCTGGTTCAAGCCGTCGCGCCCCAAGGCGCATATGACGCACTCGCGGCCGATGTACTATGCATTAGTGGAGGAGATTTCATTAACGAGACCGAGTCCGATGAGTGGGTGGGAGCAGGGATGGTTCATAGCCAGTGGATGGATCCCATCGCAGAAAAAGGGCAAGCACTTGCATTGGATCATAGCCGACAAGAGCACGAGCTCTTTTGGTGTTGATGACGCGGACGTGGAAGCATACAGGGATGGGGGCGGAATATCCGATAGGATTCACGACATGAAATTCAGTGTGGTCCTAGGAGGCCCAGGCGAGATACCGTGCTTCTACTTAGAGTGGCGTGACCGAACGGGGAAGCAACACATCGCCATAGGTCACACTCCGTTTTTCCGATTGCCCTACGAGAACACAACGAGTGACTGCATTCCCTCCGACGTTTGCGGCTCGGAAGACATAGACTATGTCGATGCGCTGTTCGGCTTTATCAAAGGCGACACGGCGGACGCCCCGCAGGGCAGCAAACTCCGCGCCTACGCCAGCCGGATCTTTGTGACCGACGCGACAACCGAGGAGATGAGCCCGTGGTTGAAGAACAGACCAATTGCTCCTTGCATCTTGGCGTCCCCTAAGGCGACAGCGTTTCAGCAGTACCTTGTCCAGCAAGAGCCTGACCTCTACGACACGGCGAAAAAACGAAAAGATGGCTCCCCAATTATGGAGACAAGACTGCGTCACTACGGAAGCGCGGTCCCGGAGGAAACTGTTATTCGTGGTTACAAACGGTACTGGCATCAAAACAGCCCGTCAGCCGACCAAATCGAGGAAAGAAACCGCGAGTGGCTCAAGTCAAACGGAGAGGTGAAAGACGAAAGCACCCAGCACACACAGTTCAAGCCCGTTAAATCCGGCGTGCAATTCACATTCCGCGTTTACTTCGAGAACCTCTCCGAGGAGGAGCTAGGCGCACTCTGCTGGACGCTGCATCCGCTGGGCGATGAAGCGGTGATGAACGACCCTCAAAAGGGCTATTGTCACAGCCTCGGCATGGGCAAACCGCTCGGTATGGGCGCGGTCGATCTGGAAGCGACGCTGCACTTGACTGACCGCCCCACACGTTACAGTTCGCTAATTGACGGCGATAATTGGCAGACTGGAGAAGCGGCCTCAGGCGAATCGTTATCAAACATTGACACGTTGAAGAGCCGCACCAAGAAATTCGAAGAACACATCATCGCCGAACTGCAACCGCTAACCCGTCCCTGCGGCCATCTGCGCGATCTCAAACGCATCGGGATGCTGCTGAAGATTATGGAGTGGCTGGGATACAGCCCTGTTCCCCCCTCTGGCAACCTTCTCCAGATCGAGGCAGCTAGAGATCACAACACGCGTTACATGACAATCGAGTTGCCTGGCGTTCAGTCCAGAGACAAAAACGAGTACAAGAATCGTCCCGTCTTGCCCGATCCATCCGCGTTTGGCACATTGACAGGAGATGCTGAACCATTGGTCGCAGCAGTGACAGATCAAATTCCAAAGGCGTTGAAGCAGAACACCCCAGTTCAGGCGCAGCAGCCATCAGGGAAAACAGTCCTGCAGGCAACGACCTCCCCGCAGAAGAAGCCTGCCAAAGTGTCATTCCAGGCACCAACCAAACCCGTGCACACGGAGACGAAACGCGAGACGGTGACGCTGAGCACCACCGTTAAGAACGGCAAAGCGCATGTTCGCACAGCAAAAGGTGAGGAGGTTGTTTGCACAGCATTGCTCACTTACCCACTAAGACAGCCAGGCGACGAGTGCCGCGCCGATGTGACTTACGAGAGTGGGAAGGCGGTCCGAGCGGTGTTTAAGGGCTGGTAATGGAAGGGGAAGGAGGTTTTTGAGATGTCATCAGAAGCTCGGTCACAGGCGGCACAGTTTGAGCGTATCTTTTCGCCACGTTCGCCGTGGGAATACGCGGCGTTCTGTATCCTGACGTTCGCCTTGAACAAGGTGAGCAACCGTTTCCCAGATTGGGCGGACGCCATCTTTGGCTCATTGCTTGTGTTGATCTTCATCTTGATGTGGTGGTCCGAGAGGCACCGCACGCGGGCTCGTTCGCAACGGCTGACTTTTCAGGTGACGAAGGAGCCGCCCGCAAGGGCGAAAGGTCTCATTCTCCTGGTAAGCCCTTACGACCCGCGCTCCCAAAACCTCAGAGACGAGAAGGTTCTGCTCCCGCTGATGGATTCCATCAGGCAGAAGCAACTGTCAGTCTTGGCGGATGCGGACTTTGTTGAGATCAACCTCTCCAACTCCAATCTGCGTCCTCTCATGGACGCCGTCGCGTTTCACTCAGGGGAAGATAAGTTACGCGAAGTGTGGCTCATCACGACGGAAAGCGAGAAACGAATGCAGGAAGGAGAAGAGGTGAAAATCAGAGGTTCTGAGTTGGCGGGAGAGATCCTTGAGAAATTTCTGCGTTTCAAGTACGGCGAGCGCATTGTGGTGCATCGAGAGGGCTTCACAGTGAAAGCGTGGGATTACGCTGCTCTGTGGAGGAAAGCGGAGGAGATCTTCCGAACGTCGGGTTACAAAGAAGACGTCTTGCTGGCGGACGTGACGGGCGGGACGAAGATGATGAGCGTTGCTCTGGCGATGGCGTGTGTGGCGCCCAATCGCAAAATGCAATACATGGACTCAGGGCGAGATTGGCAAGGCAACCCCTTGCCGACGGGGATGATTGATCCGGTGGTCATTGATGTCGATCCCATCTTGTACCCTTCCCATCCAGAGATTAAATAGTTGTTCGCTTACGGAAGGGCCTCGTGGGTGGTTTGTCCATAACACATCGAGGTTTGGCTGACACCACGAGAATGAACATAAGGGGGCATATCAACGATGAAGCGGTACACCTACCGATCCGTGACGCGTCGTGGCAAGAAGGATGGTCGAGATTGGAAATGGAAATTCTGGCCCATGCGGGAACCCAAATCGCGCGAGCCGAAATCGGACCAGACCATTCCGGCTCAGTACGAGACCGAGATCATCGAATCGGCCGAAAGCATTGCGGCGAGAACCGCGGAAGACTGGAAAAGAACCGATGAGAAGCTCAAGCCCCAGTACTGCGAGGCCTTACGACACTACGAAATGGCCAAGGACGCCCACAAGAAAGAAGCCGCAGAAGCCGAGGTCGCGGGCCGGGAGTACGACACCGCCCGGAGCAAATTCCTCGGAATCGACCCCCCTCCGCTCAGCCCCAAGTGGCGGGTCTTCTGGCTGATTTTAATCGGCATTTGCGAGTTCCCCCTGAACGGCCTCGTCTTCCAGATCTTTGGCGCCGAACGGGTCGAGACCTATATCATGGCTGGAGCCATGTGCCTGGTGTTTCCCTTGGCCGCACACTTCTTTGGCCAGTCCCTCCGACAGGAAGAGAAGACCCGCACTGATTTTGCGCTCTTGATCGCCGCTCCCATCGTGGTCCTCGGCCTGCTGGCCGTGGTGGGATTCTTACGCGCCAAGTTTTTCGAAGCTGTCAATTCATACGAGATCATCGGAATACGACTTTCCCCTGAACAAGCCACCATTCTCTTTGTCGTCATTAACCTGGCCATTTTCTTTGTTGCTGTCGTTGTCTCTTACGAAGGGTCGTACCCCGACTCCAGGTACTGCAAAGGTATTGCGAAGAGATATAAAGAATCCCTGAAGTATATGCAGAAGGAATCCGACGAGGCCCAGGCAGCGGCGGGAACGCTCCAGGAGGCCGACCTGAGCTACCAGCACATCCGTCAACTTCGTTCGAAGACTCACGAAAGATTCCTCCAGGAGATGAAAACGATCATGGAGGGGGGTGACTGGCTGGTCGCCGCCTATCGGGCAACCAATCTCTCGGTTCGTCCGGATGTTCCCGAATGCTTTAAGATTCCCCCAAAAATCCGGGATTTTGTGGCGGAGTCGCAAGAACTGGATTGGGATTGTGGGGATCTTGCAAAGAAGGAGAAAACGGCATGAGGGCCTTACGGAATGTGGGTTTCCTACTTTGCTGTCTCCTTCCGGCCTCCTGCGGCGCCCCTCAAACAAGTCTTCCTCCGACGCCTCTGCCTAAAGTGATTTGCGTGCTTTTTGACCTTTCAGAGAGCACCCGGACAGCCAGGATAAGAGACGCATATTTGAGCGATTTTAAGGCGCTCCTCGAAAAAATGCTTCCCGGGGATGGAATAGTTGCGGGACTCATCACGCAGTCTTCCGTTACGGAACTGAGGCTGCCCATCAACGAGAATTTTCCCCCGTTCCATCCCAATACGAATAATGACCTCTATGTGAAAGGCGAGGCCAAGGTGGCCCAAAAGGAACTTGACCGGAAAAAGGGCGCCATCTACTCGGCGGCCCAGAGCTTGCTCGCCGGCCCTCAAGAAAGGATCATGAGGACCGATATCCTGAGCTCATTGCACGTAGCAGAGCGAGTGTTCGGTTCGTTTTCTCAACCGCGAAAGATCCTGGTGATCATGTCGGATATGATCGAGGATTCTCAACGCTACAATTTTGAGAAGGAACGACTCAGCAAGTCTCGAATCGACACGATCCTTAAAAAGGAAGAGCAGCGGGGGAAAGTTCCCAATTTGAATGGAGTGAAGGTCTATGTCTTTGGAGCGACGGCCGCCAATCCGGAGAGATTCAATGAGATTCAACAATTCTGGCTGCAGTACTTCCAGAAATCCGGCGCCGATCTCCAGACCCAGAACTATGGCGCAGGTTTTATCTCGTTTCCCGAATAGGGACAGACACCTTCTCTTAAGCAATTTCACAGAGATGCCAGTCTAGCAGGTGTCTGTCCCTCTTTTCCTCAGGGAGTCGCTTTAATGAGCATCAGCATTGATCTTAGAAGTTTTTACACAGACTTGGCCAAGATCGCCGACTTGGAGGCGTATAAGCGGGAGGCGCTCTCTCTTGCTGGGTCCGGCAATACAGTGATTCTCACGGGTCAGGCCCCGGTGTGGCTGTATTTGGTCGTGGCTCACGCGCTGCACGGCAAGGCGAAGAGGCTGGTTTATCGTTCGCCGGCGTTGGTTAATGAAAAAAGAGAGCAAGTGGATATCGTCATCTTTGATCATGACGCATTTTGATGGCTGGCCTCCCCAACGGCTCGGCGTCTGCGGTTTAGACGAGAATAGTGAGGCACGGTTTAATCGCGAATCACCCTCCGGAAAGCGAATGTCAGTAACCGTGAGAAAGCAAATGAGAACGCTTGAGCGTGCGTCCAGGGACAGAAATGAACGCTCACGGACGCCACGCTTTTTCGAGTTGTTTCCAGACCGGGCGTATTGGACCGAGGCTTGGCGCCGTGTCAAGGAAAACCATGGCCGTGCGGGCGTCGATGGGATGTCTGTCGAACAATTCGAGGCGCGACTGGATGACAAGCTGACGCGGCTTTGGAGGGACCTCGAAGCGATGACCTACCATCCCTGGCCGCTGCTTGAGCTGAACGTCGAAGAGAGCATTTACGCGGGAGCGGCGGGCCGTCCCGGCGGCAAGGGTGAGCTCCTCAAGCGAAAACAGCGTTTTTTGCGCATCCCCACCGTGCGCGACCGTGTGGCCCAGGCCGCCCTACTCCAGATTGTCGGGCCTTGGATCGAGGAGCAACTTGAGGCCTGCAGCTTCGGTTACCGGCAAGGGAGGGGCGTGCGCGACGCCGTGGAGGAAGTTCGCAAATGGCATGTGCGAGGGTTCCAGCATTTGGTCGACGCCGACATCGACGGCTTCTTCGACAATGTCGATCACGGCCGCGTCCTCGATAGGTTTCGCCGCGCCATCGAAGTGCCGTTGCGGGTGGCCCTGCTCAAGAGGTTGAATGGTGAACAGACGATTCCAGGAAATCGCCCTGTCCGGCCTTCCCCAAACCCGGCGCGACAGCGGCGGATCGAAGCGGGGGACGATGACTTCGAAAAAACCGTCGGGAGAATCGGTTCCGAGCTGACGGGATGGATTACCATGTGGGTTCAAGCCGAAGTGTGGGACGGCGAAAAAATAACATGGCTCAAGCGCGGACTGCCTCAAGGCTCGGTGATTTCACCCGTCCTGGCGAACCTCTTCCTCGATGAGTTGGATGAGGCTTTGCTGGCCCAGAATCTCAAACTGGTCCGTTATGCCGACGACTTTGTGATTCTTTGCAAGACGCCCCGACAGGCCGAACAGGCGCTCCGACTCACCGAACAGAAACTCGCCCAACTCCATCTCGGTCTCAATCGGTCGAAGACTTCAATCAGGAAGTTCGACGATTCGTTCAAGTTCCTGGGCGTTTTTTTCTGGAAGGATTTGACCATGCTGCCCTTTGAGAAGCGTATTCGCGAGCGGCGCGTGCTGTCGCTGCCGCCGCCCCTTCCGGCGAAATTAGCGAAGCGGTACGGGCAGGGCAAGTTAGGGACAGACACCTTCTCGTAAACGATTTCACCGGGCGGCAACGCCGCCGGTGTCTGTCCCTCCTTTTTTCTTCAGGTCGCTTATGGCCAACTTTTATATCACCGAGCAGGGCTCCAGGCTGCGCAAGACGGGCGAGCGCGTTTATCTTGAGCTGGACGAGAAAGTGCTGCAGGATATCCCATGCCGCAAGCTTGACGCCATTCTGATCTTCGGTAATGTGCAAGTGACCACCCAGGCATTGAGCGAGTTGCTCGAACAAGGCATTGAACTGGCGCTGCTGACGCGTCACGGGCGGTTGAAGGGACAACTGACGCCCCCCAAGGCAAAGAATGTGAACCTCCGGTTCCTGCAATATCAACGTGCGCAGGATGAGTGCTTTCGACTTCAATTCTCGAAGGCGATCGTTCGAGCGAAAATCGCCAGCGCGTGTGCCCTGCTGGAGCGGGCGCGATCAAATTACTCCGAGCCTCTTCTCGGCCAAGCGCTGGAGCACTTGAAGGCGCACAATTCGAAAGTCGAGGCGGCGCCCAGTGCGGCCACGCTGCTGGGTCTGGAGGGAGTGGCCTCGCGCGATTATTTCGAGGCCTTTGCCAGGATGAATCGCAGCGGCCTAGTGTTTGACGGCCGTAACCGTCGGCCACCCCGAGATCCGGTCAACGCCCTGCTGAGCTTCGGCTACACCCTTATTGCGAACGAACTGCAGTCCCTGCTCGATGCCATGGGGTTTGACCCTTACATCGGGTTTTATCACGAATTGGATTACGGCCGCCCCTCTTTGGCCTTGGATTTGATGGAAGAATTCCGGCATTCCCTCGTCGACCGCTTCACCTTGCACCTTCTGAATCAACGCATCTTTTCAGAGAAGGATTTCTACACGCCGACCTACACGCGAAGTGAAGCCGGTTTGCCCCGCGTGTGTCTGACGCACGACGCGCTGAAGCGCTACTTTCAGGAGTTCGAAAAATGGATGACCGCCGAGCGCCTGAATTACGACGGCAAGAACATCGGCTTCCGGCTGCTCTTTCGGCGGCAGGCGGAAAGGCTCGCGAGCGCCATCGAAGCGGGACAACCGTATCAGCCCTGGAGTTCCACTCGTTGAGAGGTCAGGATCATGTTTTATGTGGTTTCCTACGACATCCCGGATGATCGGCGTCGGGTCCGGGTGGCAAAAGCGCTGCTCGATTTCGGCACGCGCGTTCAGTTCAGTGTGTTCGAGTGCTGCCTGGAACCAGATGAGATCGCGGAGTTGGTCGAGCGGCTGGAAAAGACAATCTGCCCCGAGGAGGATCGCATCCGGATTTACAGTTTGTGCGCGGGCTGCGTCAAGGATGTGCGGCTTCTGGGGGAGGGCCGCCTGACGGAAGACCCGGAATGCTACATCGCATGAGCGGGCTTGAATTTCTTACTGGCGCGTTGCAGGCTTGACGTGGAATTTGTTTTCCTTGCCGGGCTTCGCGGTATTTTCAGCTTGACGAGGATTCAGCACCTTGTGGGCCCCTCAGGCCGGGAAGATGTTGAGCGGTCGAGCGTTGGAGTAAAAGGAAATACTGAACCTTTGAGGAGGGAGGTTACGGGAAACAATCATGTCCATGATAACAAACGGGAAAGGGGGTGATGGCACTAAGACCAATACGAAGGAAAACCGCAGAATTTACAATTTTTTCTCAGGTTACGAAAAACGGGGGCTTAAGACGCCCCAAATGTTGCGTTTGCAAAGGCCGCCGATCGAAGATGAGTCCTGACGAAGAAGGGATTGAAACAAAATCCATGCAAACGCGATAAATATCACCGTGCCGGCGATCGAAGATGAGTCCTGACGAAGAAGGGATTGAAACCGTATAGCCGTTCTTGGCGCGCAGGTCATCGGTATAACGATCGAAGATGAGTCCTGACGAAGAAGGGATTGAAACTTGTTTTCCTCTTATCCGAGGAGGAACTATGAGCCGTGATCGAAGATGAGTCCTGACGAAGAAGGGATTGAAACGACATATACATCGGGAGATTCTGACAACGTAAAGATAGATCGAAGATGAGTCCTGACGAAGAAGGGATTGAAACCACTAACATGCCCACACCCACACCCAACCTATCACAAGGATCGAAGATGAGTCCTGACGAAGAAGGGATTGAAACCAGCACCCTCCGGAGCGTTGACACTGAATAATTTCTCGATCGAAGATGAGTCCTGACGAAGAAGGGATTGAAACGCTCATCCGATTCCACGAAGAGATTCGCGGTGAGAGATCGAAGATGAGTCCTGACGAAGAAGGGATTGAAACTTTTGCCTTGGCCGCGCAGTCGCGGTCGTAGTTCTGCGATCGAAGATGAGTCCTGACGAAGAAGGGATTGAAACCAAGAATAAGAAATACTGCACAGATTGCTTTTTTCATTGATCGAAGATGAGTCCTGACGAAGAAGGGATTGAAACCAAAATAAAGTGCGCTCGATAAAAGCTGGTTGGTGGCGATCGAAGATGAGTCCTGACGAAGAAGGGATTGAAACGTATACCCAAGACTTTTCATCCTCATTCCAGTGTCGTGATCGAAGATGAGTCCTGACGAAGAAGGGATTGAAACTCTGGAGCGCGTCCTTGGATCTGGGCCACAAATCCTTGATCGAAGATGAGTCCTGACGAAGAAGGGATTGAAACCCTGAGTAATCCGACCGATGCATTTGAATACATCAAGATCGAAGATGAGTCCTGACGAAGAAGGGATTGAAACGGGGACGTGACGGAGTCCGCGTCCACGTCCCAGCCGTCGATCGAAGATGAGTCCTGACGAAGAAGGGATTGAAACTTACGCTTTCTCTGTATTGCGCGGGCCTTCCCCCATTGGGATCGAAGATGAGTCCTGACGAAGAAGGGATTGAAACCCAACCCGGGGACGAACCTAAGGACGCCCAAGTCCTCGATCGAAGATGAGTCCTGACGAAGAAGGGATTGAAACCGTTTTTCGGTGCTACGCACGACTGGACTGCTATTGCTCGATCGAAGATGAGTCCTGACGAAGAAGGGATTGAAACCTTGTTGAAATACCAGAGAAGATCAAGGGCCTTTTGAGATCGAAGATGAGTCCTGACGAAGAAGGGATTGAAACGTGTGCCGTGAATGTCTTTGGGAATTCTCATGTTTGCGATCGAAGATGACTCCTGACGAAGAAGGGATTGAAACGAAAATCAGCGCCCGTTGTCCGGCGGCATTTCGCTGAGATCGAAGATGAGTCCTGACGAAGAAGGGATTGAAACGCTTGAGGGAACCGATGGTTGCAGTGAGGAATTCAAGATCGAAGATGAGTCCTGACGAAGAAGGGATTGAAACTTTGTTTCATCCCCGAGAGTGGAAACGGCTTTATGAGATCGAAGATGAGTCCTGACGAAGAAGGGATTGAAACCCGTTAATGACAATGTTCCGGCCTACAACCGTATCGATCGAAGATGAGTCCTGACGAAGAAGGGATTGAAACTGAGAATAAAAGCGTCCGGTTATGGGACGGCAAGAGCGATCGAAGATGAGTCCTGACGAAGAAGGGATTGAAACCATTCTGCACCGTGATAACCGTGCCGTTCAGCAATACGATCGAAGATGAGTCCTGACGAAGAAGGGATTGAAACGCGCGTTGACCAGCAAACTCAGCCAGCTGGTAATTGGATCGAAGATGAGTCCTGACGAAGAAGGGATTGAAACCGAGCTGCAATGCCTGATTTGCCGCGACTTCTTTGTGATCGAAGATGAGTCCTGACGAAGAAGGGATTGAAACACATGGGGCCGGTGACCACCACCTTTATTTTTCCCAGGATCGAAGATGAGTCCTGACGAAGAAGGGATTGAAACTCAGATCTTCGCCGGCTGGAATTGGCATTGTCTGAGATCGAAGATGAGTCCTGACGAAGAAGGGATTGAAACCATGATCATCCTGGTGAGAGCGAGGAGTCCCGCCAGACTCGATCGAAGATGAGTCCTGACGAAGAAGGGATTGAAACAGAAGGAATCAGACGACGATGCCAAGCTCGAAGACTTGGATCGAAGATGAGTCCTGACGAAGAAGGGATTGAAACCTGGATCATCGCCACCCACTCGCCTTCTTCACGTTCTTGGATCGAAGATGAGTCCTGACGAAGAAGGGATTGAAACCCATACCATACTTCCACTTCCGCCAATTCCCGCGTGAGATCGAAGATGAGTCCTGACGAAGAAGGGATTGAAACTAGGGAGGGGAACAAAGGGGTACTCTCTCTATCTTTAAGATCGAAGATGAGTCCTGACGAAGAAGGGATTGAAACGCGAGTTCGTCGGTGAAGCCGGCGGCTTCGAGCTTCGATCGAAGATGAGTCCTGACGAAGAAGGGATTGAAACCTTTCCCCAACGTCCGCCTGGAGCTCCCCAAAAATCGATCGAAGATGAGTCCTGACGAAGAAGGGATTGAAACTTTTGGCTCCCATCTTGGCCCACGCGATTGCGATTCCGATCGAAGATGAGTCCTGACGAAGAAGGGATTGAAACGTTGGGGTTGTCTGTCTTGGAATTAGTTTTGGTCAAAGATCGAAGATGAGTCCTGACGAAGAAGGGATTGAAACTCTTGGCGATAAAGACCGCTGCTCCCGCGAGGGCAGTGATCGAAGATGAGTCCTGACGAAGAAGGGATTGAAACTTATGGGTCGTCGAGAGAAATGCATGAGCCTCCGCAGCGATCGAAGATGAGTCCTGACGAAGAAGGGATTGAAACTCTTGACCGCAGCGTCGCGGATTGTTGGTGCGTATAAGATCGAAGATGAGTCCTGACGAAGAAGGGATTGAAACCGAGGTGCATTTCAAGACTTTGTTCGATCTGCAAACGATCGAAGATGAGTCCTGACGAAGAAGGGATTGAAACCATATCGATGACAAAAGGACGTGTTGCCAACCCGGTTACGATCGAAGATGAGTCCTGACGAAGAAGGGATTGAAACCCGAAACTCGGCGTTCCAGTTCGCATAGCGAATCTGGGATCGAAGATGAGTCCTGACGAAGAAGGGATTGAAACTATACCCGCCCTGTCCAGGTAGGAGTGCATTGCGGTTTGATCGAAGATGAGTCCTGACGAAGAAGGGATTGAAACCAGCTCGCGCAGTCCGTGGTCCCCGCCTCGAATCTCGATCGAAGATGAGTCCTGACGAAGAAGGGATTGAAACTTTATCCATCATGGGAGCGAAGACCGGCGTTTTTCCCTGATCGAAGATGAGTCCTGACGAAGAAGGGATTGAAACAACTCATTTCGTTTATCGCCGGGATAATCCAAGTACGATCGAAGATGAATCCTGACGAAGAAGGGATTGAAACAAAGATGGCCAGGGGAAACGCGAGAACGATGACATGATCGAAGATGAGTCCTGACGAAGAAGGGATTGAAACAAAGAAATACCGGCACGGAACTCCTTCCCTGTTTCTGGATCGAAGATGAGTCCTGACGAAGAAGGGATTGAAACCATCAACGGTGAGATCCCAGCGCCACATACGCCATTTAACGATCGAAGATGAGTCCTGACGAAGAAGGGATTGAAACGCTGTTCGCGCATTGGGTGAGGATCATCCGGTACTTCGATCGAAGATGAGTCCTGACGAAGAAGGGATTGAAACGCAAATCGGCCAACGTAATGCCGTTTCCAATCTTAAGATCGAAGATGAGTCCTGACGAAGAAGGAATTGAAACAAAATCAGTTGTCAGCCGAAGGTCCGCCGGTGTCGCGATCGAAGATGAGTCCTGACGAAGAAGGGATTGAAACGAATCTCTTTCACCGACCTTGGGGATATTGAAAAATTTCCCGATCGAAGATGAGTCCTGACGAAGAAGGGATTGAAACCGAGCGGGGGCCCCGCGGCAACCTGAGTCCAGCCCCAGGATCGAAGATGAGTCCTGACGAAGAAGGGATTGAAACTAAAACTCCTGCTCCCGGGCGTCCCAACGGAATAGGATCGAAGATGAGTCCTGACGAAGAAGGGATTGAAACTCAAAGGCGTTCGGAATGGTGTCGACGGCCTCGGTTGGATCGAAGATGAGTCCTGACGAAGAAGGGATTGAAACCATGGATTCCTCCATCCAAGGGTTGTCGGGTTAGGGATCGAAGATGAGTCCTGACGAAGAAGGGATTGAAACGCTTCTCCCACTGGCCCATGAACGCGTCCTGGATAAGATCGAAGATGAGTCCTGACGAAGAAGGGATTGAAACTCCGGATACACAGCCAACTCAACGAATCTTACCGTACTAGATCGAAGATGAGTCCTGACGAAGAAGGGATTGAAACGCTTAGTCGCCTCGACCCACTGCGTTACGATCTGTGTGGATCGAAGATGAGTCCTGACGAAGAAGGGATTGAAACACAAAAAACACAAGGGCCACCAGAGCTACTGCAACCGTGATCGAAGATGAGTCCTGACGAAGAAGGGATTGAAACTCACAAACACCGTCCGATTACCGGTGAAGTGGTAGGATCGAAGATGAGTCCTGACGAAGAAGGGATTGAAACAAATAGTTCATCAACGATTCTTTGCTCAGTATCATAAATCGAAGATGAGTCCTGACGAAGAAGGGATTGAAACCGATGAACCCGACCCGCGTGTAATTCGAGGTCAAGCCAATCGAAGATGAGTCCTGACGAAGAAGGGATTGAAACTGATTTGTTCCGATATGTATTGCAGGTAGGGCATCAATCGAAGATGAGTCCTGACGAAGAAGGGATTGAAACGTCGAGATGGGCCAATTGTTCTTCGGGGGTTCGCTTCAAATCGAAGATGAGTCCTGACGAAGAAGGGATTGAAACCTGGCCAATTGAGGATCAAACATGGCAATTGCGACAAAATCGAAGATGAGTCCTGACGAAGAAGGGATTGAAACCCGAAGTACTCTCGGTCCAGGTTCGCGTTGAGCACCAATCGAAGATGAGTCCTGACGAAGAAGGGATTGAAACTACCACCTTGACCCTGTATCCGAAACCTCTTCGGATAGAATCGAAGACACTGCCGTCCAAATTAGCTGAGAAAAGCGGCATTTGGACGGATTAAGCCATTGATTCTAAAGAAACGACACTTTCGATCAAGAAGGAGGTCTCAATCTCCTGAATCCTGCTGTCCAAATTGTGAGGGGTATTCCTGGAAGGCCCTTTGATAGGTTCGATCAACGGGTTGTCAATCAGATTACGGTCACCTGCTGTCCAAATTGCCGAGACCAAGAAACCTAATTTGGACAAGAGTGAATCGAAGATGAGTCCTGACGAAGAAGGGATTGAAACCAACCTTGGATCGGAGGAACAGAGGATGGAAAGACCAAATCGAAGATGAGTCCTGACGAAGAAGGGATTGAAACACAAGAGCATTGATGCTGATGTCTTTCGCCGCATAGCAATCGAAGATGAGTCCTGACGAAGAAGGGATTGAAACCAAAACCGCTCTTCATCATTTCAAGGGCAAGAAGTTTTGTGGAATCGAAGATGAGTCCTGACGAAGAAGGGATTGAAACGCATGGAACCATGATGGGAATCTACCGCTTAACATGAATCGAAGATGAGTCCTGACGAAGAAGGGATTGAAACTGTGAAACGACATGGAGACGTAGGCCTTGTAGCTTGAATCGAAGATGAGTCCTGACGAAGAAGGGATTGAAACTCAGACCAGCAATTCCCGAGATCAAGTACCTTAGTAATTAATCGAAGATGAGTCCTGACGAAGAAGGGATTGAAACGCACCACGAGCCGCAGCACGGCCAATCACCGCTTCCCGAATCGAAGATGAGTCCTGACGAAGAAGGGATTGAAACTAAATACTATCCTCTTAGAAGGGATTGAAACCTTTTTCAGCATGATTGTCACCGCTGGGCACGACTCAATCGAAGATGGGTCCTGACGAAGAAGGGATTGAAACATGGCCTGATAATCCGCTTTCGTTAAGGGATGCTCGAATCGAAGATGAGTCCTGACGAAGAAGGGATTGAAACCGCAACGGCCAGCCCCATTTTTCGGCGCATAAAGCGAAAAGAATCGAAGATGAGTCCTGACGAAGAGGGGATTGAAACCCAAGCCAATAGGCCTTCCAATTAATCGGATTGTCGGTAATCGAAGATGAGTCCTGACGAAGAAGGGATTGAAACTCGCAGTATTGGGTCGCTGCTTCAAGTCCCTGCAAAAATCGAAGATGAGTCCTGACGAAGAAGGGATTGAAACGATTTGATTTGCTGTGACATAAACACCCCCGGTTTGTTGGCTGGAAGGTGAGTCCTGACGAAGAAGGGATTGAAATCCGCCACGGCGGACTCCGCAAGGCGGAGCGCCAGTGTGGTGGCACTATTGGGGGTGAGTCCTGACGAAGAAGGGATTGAAACTCTACCGAGACCACTTCCCACCCTTGCTTCAGGAATCTGATCGAAGATGAGTCCTGACGAAGAAGGGATTGAAAGGAAAAAGGTGAGCGGTGGGCAGTGGATGGTGGGCAGTGTTGGAAGGTGAGTTTTGAGGAAGAAAGAAACGAAACAAAGGATTTACCGCCAAGACGCCGAAGAATCGAAGGGGATTCGCGACGAAGAACGGTCTCAGTTCGGTTTTGAATGCGCACGGCCCACTGCCCACCGCTCACTTGTTGGAAGATGAGTCCTGACGAAGAAGGGATTGAAACCGGAAAGCGCCGGTGGACCGGCACACTCCAAGGTTGGACTGCAAGGTGAGTCCTAGCGAAGAAAGGATTGAAACGAAGAAGGTGAGCGGTGGGCAGTGTTGGAAGGCATTGCGACAAAGCCAGGGTGAGACATGGGGTTTACCGCCGAGACGCCGAAGATTCGAAGGGGATTCCCGGCGAAGGGGAGATTAAATGTGGATGCCTCACCCGAATGCATTGCTTTAACCGAGGGGTGAGCCACTTTTACGTTGTCACGGTGGAACATTTCTTCGTTGTCACAAACAACTTGCTCTTCAGCGAGCGGCGGTTCCACAAGTGTTTCGAATAGAATTGGAATTGAACGCATTTTCGAGTCAGGCACCGACATTCGACAATTGTTTCATCCACAGATTTCACGGATGGTGCAGACGGATTCGGGGAAAACGAATCGCCAAGTCGGCTATGCGCAATCCGGAATGAACTCGGTTGAAACTCTGAGGGGGTTCTGGTGTTGTGGTTCTCCTCTCTGCATCTGAGCGCAGGCATGCAAAGAGCGCATGCGTGCGGCACCCCGGGATTTTAAAACCCGGGACTGCGGATGAGGACCGCTTTCGGATCAGGCACCGACGTTCGACAATGACTGAATCACCGCATCGACACGGAGGACGCGGAGCTCGAAGGTTCTAGGTGATGGGGAATAGGGAAGTTCAAAGTCCAATGTTCAAAGTTTCAAGTCATGCGAGTTGGTGCCCAACCTGCAACAATGGTGACACTTGGCACGGGTTCAAAATCTGATCGCAGGCATGCAAAGAGCGCATGCGTGCGGCACCCCGGGATTCCAATACCCGAGATTGCAGATCACGCTTTGCGTTTGATGTCTTTCGAGGGCGGCTATAATATGTCTATATTAATATAGACACTTTAAGAAAAGGGAACGTCATGAACGCTTCGATTCTCGATCTACGGTATAAAACCCGGGACATTCTCAAGGCGCTGGAAAACCGCGAGCGCGTTCTCGTGACCCACCGCGGAAAACCTAAAGGGACCATTGTTCCCCTGACACTGAAAAAAAGGATCCGCGTCTCGCAACACGAATTTTTCGGCATGAGCCGCAAAGAGACGGCCAGTATGACGTCCGTCATGAACAAGGTCCGGGGCGGCCGCCATGATTTTTGATACCGACCTCTTCATCTGGGTGCAACGGGGGAACCGCAAGGCGGCAGCGTTGATAGACCACACGGGGGAACGGTTCCTTTCCGTTCTATCGTTGATGGAATTGCTTCAGAGGGCCCACAATAAGCTACAGCAAAAGATCACCAAGAAATTCCTCGCGGATTTCGGGTTCACCGTGTTGCCGCTGACCGAGAATGTCGGCCATCGGGCCTTGGTTTATGGCGAGGAATACGGCCTCTCCTCGGGAATGCGGGCCGCCGACGCGATTATTGCAGCCACCGCTACGGAGAATGGCCTGACCCTGGCGAGCAGCAACAGCAAGCACTTCCGGGGGGTGAAGGATCTGGATTTGCATGTCTTCAGGCCGTAGGAAATAGTTTTACTGCGGTGAACCCGGACGGCGCAGGCATGCAAAGAGCGCATGCCTGCGGCACCCGCATATCTTCAGGCCGTAGGAGATAGCCTTACTGCGGTGAACTCGGACGGCGCAGGCATGCAAAGAGCGCATGCCTGCGGCACCCGCATATCTTCAGGCCGTAGGAGATAGCCTTACTGCGGTGAACTCGGAGGGCGCAGGCATGCAAAGAGCGCATGCCTGCGGCACCCCGGCATGCCCGCGGCACCCGCAGGAACGAGGGTTCGGGTACGACCCATTCTCTTTTCCTCATCTATGTGGGGGAGGTCCGTGGTCAAAGAAGATAGAGAACGAGAGCGCCGTATCCAGATGGAAATCGTGGTCGATTGCTACGGCGAAATCGAACACGCGATAGGCTGGCACTGTTACCTGGATGACCAACTCAAATTTCCGTTCCGGGCCCGGTGCGTGGCCCTGAGAGTTATCTCACCCTTGACAAAGGGGGAAGAAATCGAAGTACTGAAAATGGCGCCCGAAGGGGAATGCGAGAAAGAAATGTTTGTGATCGTCCGGTGGAAAGGAAGGAGGTTGGGGGTTCCGCTGGGCCAACTTGAAAGCATAGACGTTGACCACGGAACGGACCAAGCCATCCGAGATTGGCATTATTGGATGAAGAGGGGGTATGAGTTTTGAGAGTCGTGAGAAGCGCGGTAGGAACTTCTGCTTTGATTCATCCGGTGTTCAAGGATGCATCTCGGGATGATTCTGCGTTACACCTTCCATATGATGAAGATTCAGCCCTTTGATGGGTCGGGAGAACCGTCTCGCCCGATAAGGTTTTGGAACCGAGCGCTTTCGGGGGAGGTACCGACATTCGACAACTACTGACACACCGCAGGGGCGCGAAGAACGCGAAGGTCGTAGGATTCAGGTGATGGGGGGATATGGAAGTTCAAAGTCCAATGTTCAAAATTTCAGGTCGTGTCAGTCGGTACCGGACCAGCAACAATGGCGACACTTGACACGCGTTCGAAATCTGATCGCAGGCATGCAAAGAGCGCATGCCTGCGGCACCCGCGCCACCCAGTCCATCAAAGTCCTCTACCGACGGAAAGCCAGCATGGAAAGGGTCATTACCAATCCCACGGCGACGACGAAATAGCGGACGGCGGGGCGGCCGACACGGCGGGCGAGGCCGGCGCCGGAATAGCCGCCCAGCATGGCGCCGACCATCATCAGGACAGCATCAGTCCAGAGGACGGCACCGGACGCGATAAAGTAAACCGAAGCGATCCCGTTGATGGAGAAGGCCAGAAAGTTCTTCACTCCGTTCATCTGGTGGATATCCGTCAGACCCAGCAGTCCCAGCGCGGCCAGCATGAGAATTCCCATCCCGGCGCCAAAGTAGCCCCCGTATAGCCCCACGAGAAATTGAAAGAGAATCGCTCCTATCGTCCCGCCACGGGATGGCTTCCTCCCTTCGTTGGGGCCGCGGTTTAGCTTCCGGGTGATCATTTCCTGGGTTGCCAGGATCAGGGTCGCCAGCAGGATCAGGTAAGGCACGAGCTTTGAGAAGCTCCGTGAGGAGGTATGCAGGAGAAGAACGGCTCCTAAGACGCCTCCCAATAGAGAGGGGGCAATCAGCAAAAGGAACCAGTGGCGGCTTCCCTTAAGCTCGCGGCGAAACCCGACCATCCCGGCGAAGGAACCGGGCCAGAGCGCCACAGCATTGGTGGCGTCCGCGAGAATGGGGTTGCGCCCCAGCCAGACCAACGTCGGAAACGAAATGAGGGTGCCTCCGCCCGCCACGGAATTCACCATCCCTGCGGCAAAGGCGGCCGCGAGAATGATGGGTGGTTGCCAGAGATGAGCGAGAGTCAGTGGGAGCTCCGATCGGTCAGAAGGAGATAAGGACAGGAACCTGGAATATAAAATCCAAGATCCAAGATCCAAATTCCAAATAGGTTCCAAAAGCCAAATTCCAAACAAAACGATAGCATCGTGGCGCACATCGGCAAGAGGAGATTCTCTTAAAGTCGGGAAACACGCCAGCGTAGACGGCCCTTTACTTTCCGCTCCGCTCAAAACAGATCCCCCGCGCCTTGAGTTCGTTCAGAAAAACCTCCGGAGGCAAGGAGGTCTCCTGTCGCAGGACGCCATACCGGTTATGGTTGACATCGCCGCGGCACAGCATTTGGGCGACGATGGAGATGGGGAAGGCCGTGGTGCGCATCATGGCAGTCAGCTTTGTCCTGGGATCATAATAATCGATAAGCTGGTAGGAGAGCTCCCGTAAGGCATGGCGCGATCGCGTGGCACGCAGCTTGCTCCCACTTTTCGGGACGAGCGATTGAACGGGCTTTCCCCGCAAGGACACCCGAATCAAAACGCAATCGGGCTCCCCGGCGGGGAGCTTTTCAACCAGAAGGTTCTCGACAATCCTGCGGGGGACTAAATCCCGGCCTTCGATGAGGATGGATTCACTTGAGGTCAGTCCCAGGTCAATCAGGGTCTTGAATTTTTCACAATGGCCCGGGTAGCGGATGGTTTTGTAGTTGAGCTCGCGGACCCGGCCTTTCAAGGTGAGAGGTAAGGTCGAAGCGCCGCCGGAGGTATAAAAAGCTTCCAGGGTCCCAAAAGGGGGCGGAAAGACCATGGCCTCGAGTCCCGTCATCGGTTCTACCAATTTGATCTTTCCATTCTCAAGGACCCGCGCCGGCTCCACATATTCATTGATGAGTCCGCCCACTGAAAAAACGAGTTGGTAATTGAGAGGCGGCTTGGGATGCAAGGGGAGACCCCCGACGCGGATTTGGATGGAGTCGACGCGCGTAAAATGCCGGAGGCCCTCGGCGACGACAATCGACACCATGCCGGGGGCAAGGCCGCAGTCGGGAACGATCCGGACCTTTTTCTGCCGCGCCGCCGCCTGAAGCGAGAACTCCTGCTCCACAATGTGGTCATTTCCACCCAAGTCGCAGAAATGACATCCCGCCCGCACGGCACATTGTGCCAGGCGAAAATTGTGATGGTAGGAAACCGCCCCAATCGTGGCGTCGTATCGGCTCATGAGGGCGGTGACTTCCGCCCAACGAGTGATGTCCAACCGATGCGTTGAGACCTTGCTCTTCCCAATGCGTTTCACCGCTTTGGCCAGCGCCGTGCCATCGGCGTCGGCAATCCCCACTTGGTCCACCCCCTGGGAGCGAGCCAGATCCCACGCCGCTGCGGTCCCCATCATTCCTGCGCCGAGTACCAGGATTTTCATTGCGGTCTCCCTTGCGATTTGATGATCACCCTTTTAACACGAAGACATGAGAGGGACAAAGGATTTAGGTGATAGGAATTAGGAGATCGGTAATAGGAGAGAGCAGGTTTCGGGTGCCGCCCCGCCCAGAGCACGGGGTCTTCGATCCCAGAAAACGGGACCTTCGAGGCGCCAGGGAGGAGCAGAGGCGAGGGGATAGGGTTTGGATTCTGAAGGGATGAAAATTTCCGAGCGATGGCCCAAGCACCCGTATAGGAAAATGGAGTGAAACAGCGTGGAGAACCTGCTGTTATCCTGACGCGGTGATAATCCAACTCCGGAGGAGTGGCATATTTATAGACCGGACGCGTTTGCTTCCACTTCCGTTGAACCCCGTCAGGGGTGGCATAAGCGGTCGCAAGTCTTCTTTCGTCATCTCTCTCCGAGCTTGAAAAGGGATCTTTCCTAGTGGGCAAGGATAGCAGCTCAGATGCCACCCCTGACGGGGTTCAACCGAATAAGAGGAGAAGGGGCCGCCGGTCTATAAATATGCCACTCCTCCGGAGTTGGAAGATGAACGATTCGAAATGGACGCGTGCCGGCTTTGGACACCAAAGCCGGCGTCTGTCTATTTTGTTTAAGGAAGGCTGACCTTGGCACTGCAATCAGGAGTCATTCAATAAGAAGTTAGGGACAGACACCTTTTCATAAATAACTTTGCAGGAATGGCACCAAACCCGGTGCCTGTCCCTTTTGTTCATGGAATGCTGACCATGGGCCCCAGCAATCATGAGCCATTCAATAATGTGTGCTTATTCTCGATGATGTAGCCGGCGCAGCGGTCGGCCAGGGCCATGATGGTGATCATCGGGTTGACGCCGATGGAGGTAGGGAAGACCGAGGCATCACAAATGAAGAGATTCTTAAGATCGTGGGAGCGGCAGAACCCGTCGACCACGCCGCGGGTCGGATCGGCCGACATGCGGCAGCTCCCTTGAGGGTGTGCGGAGAAAAGAGTGAGGTCGTTCGCCCGCGTGGGAGTCCCGGAAATCTTCTTCACCTCGTCTGCGTTTTGAAGTATCAAGGGCGGATTGTGAGTGGTCATTACGGACTTGGCCCCCGCGGCAAAAAAGGCTTCCGCAATTCTGCCCAGGCCCTTGAGTCCCGCCTGCAAATCGTTATCACTCATCTTGTAGTCGAGGACCACGTGGCCCCATCGGTCCACCGTCACCCGGCCATTGGACCCGTCCTTGACCTGGGCATAGGCTGCGGCGTAATGGGCGTACCGCTGCATCAACGTTCGATGACCGGCGCCAAATGAAGGCATGGAGGCGGCTGCGACCGTCGGATGGGCAAAGATCCCCTCCAGCACAAATCCTTCGTTGCGGAATTGATCAACAAAAATCGATTGAGGGATGCCGCGGTACGACTTGAGTTCCTCTTCAAACAGACCGAAGGCCGCAAACAAGGGATGAAGAGCAAGGTTTCTTCCAACCTCGCCGTTGGAATTGGCGACGCGGCTGTTCAACAGAAGCTGAGGCGAATTGACGGCGCCTCCCGCCACGATGAACAATTTGGCATGGATGGTAAATCGCCGCAGGGGTTCCGTTCCCCGAACCCGGCTGCCTTCCAGGTAGACCGACGGATGCATTGACTGCGGAAGCCGCGGGCTTTCAACGATGGTTCCCGTCACCGAGGAAACCCGGCCACGTCCTGCGCCTGCCGTCCGAATCTTCTCCACCCGGAATTGCGGATAAATTCGCGCCCCCAGTCCAGAGGCCTGCGGGATCCACACGGTCATGGAGTTCCGCTTGACATCGAAAGGACATCCCAGCATGCAGCAGCCACACTGGGAACAGTTGACGCGGTTGTGGTGGATGATGCCGTGCTTCCAGCCGAGCTTCTCAGCCCCCTGCTGCAGCTTGCGATTGTTGTTGTTGATTTCATAGTCCTCGATCGGGCTCACCGACATCGCTCTTTCAACACGCTCAAAGTGGGGCTCCAGGGAACGCGCGTCGATCTGATCGATGCCGAACTCCCGCTGCCACTGTGCAAGCACATTCTCGGGGGTGCGAAAACAGATGCAGTTATTCACCACGGTCGTTCCGCCCACGCACTTGGCATGGAGGACCGTGATGGATAGGTCCTTCGTGGCCCGGCCGCCGCCCTCCTGATAGAGCATTGGCATCATGTCCGCTTCGCGCTGGTTGAAATCCTTTGAAGAAAAATTTCCACCTTCTTCGAGGACAATGACACTCAGGCCGGCTTCGACCAGGTTCTTTGCGAGGACACTCCCCCCGGCGCCGCTGCCGATCAGGCACACGTCGGCGCTGTCGGTGAAGCCATCTCTCACGGTTTGGGGATCGAGATACATATCTCTAAGCAAAATCCAAATTCCAATAGCCAAACTCCAAATAAAATCCAAATCTCAAAAAGCAAATTTCAAACTACCTCGAGAGCCATGATGTAAGGATGGCATTTCTCATTCCTCATCGATCGCAGGGCCCTCCACGCGTAAAGCAAAATCCAAATTCCAATAGCCAAACTCCAAATAAAATCCAAATCTCAAAAAGCAAATTTCAAACTACCTCGAGAGCCATGATGTAAGGATGGCATTTCCCATTCCTCATCGATCGCAGGACCCTCCACGCGTAAAGCAAAATCCAAATTCCAATAGCCAAACTCCAAATAAAATCCAAAAACCAAAATCCAAACAATAACCAAAATATTAGATGACCGCAAACCTCTTTCCTATTACCTCAGCCGACCCGCGTAGACCAATTAAACTCGCTTAACCAGAGGTTTTTCCGGCCTGGAGATTTGTTTGGAATTTGGACATTGGATTTTGGAATTTATTTGGATTTTGTCCGCCGCAGGCGGATTGGGTTTTGGAATTTTCATCCCCCATACGGTCCTTCATACCCAATCGCCTTCCATGACCCCTCCTGCCCGTAATAACCCGCCATGGAAAGCCGGCGGAGGGCCTGGAAACCGGTGCGGCGAAATTCGAAGCGGCTCGTTGCCCACCCGTGAAGGACTTCATCGCGTTGGTCCGGGGTTAGAGAGGTAAAGCGGGCGGGTTTGAAATCGAACAACAGCGGCGACCATTCAAATAGGTCAAGCAACTGCGCGATCTGCTGCCCCACGGACCGGTCCATCGTGGAGAGATAGACGTCGAGGTGGGCGGCGACCTTCAAATCCGTGGCGCCGGGCAAGCCTTCAGCCGCAGGAAGCATCCGGTCACATATTGCTTCCAAAACCTGAAATTGTCGGGGGGATAAGAACCGAAGGCCCGTCTTTGTTGATAGGATGTCGCCGGATTGTGGAGAACTCGACAGAGCAATGCGCGAAAAGCTGAGGGCCGCTAAACCCAAAACGGTTTTCTTCAGGAATCTGCGGCGGGAAGGGTCTTCAGCCACAGAAAATGGATCCTTGGATGGGTTTGGGCTCATAGCCGGACCTCTCCGCGCCGTGAGTGAACAGAATTACTGCATTCGCCAATGGAGAAACTCACCATGACAAGAACAATAAAAGAGGAACCCATACTACCGAAAGGGATTTGGATACGTCAAGCGTGTGCCAGATCCCGAGCCCGGGGGAATCGCGAATCCTCTTGACACTGGCCTAAATGATTCAATATATTGGCGGTGTACCGCTTGACGATCCACCAAGAATATAGCACTGACACGGATCCGGAACCATCCCATCATCGCCCCTCAGCCCGTTCCGCGGGACGGTTGGAGAGGGCGAGTTCCGATCGCTATCATGCCGTTGCATAAAGTGTCCTAAGCAGGGATCGCTCGCGGTGGGTTGGAAACATCCTCGGAGGCTCGTGATGGTTTTTTTCCTTGTGAATATTTCGGGGCGTTTCCCTCAGATTTGGGCTGCGCCGCTCTCACTCCCGCCCTTTGAAACCGCATGGATTCGCTTTTAGGAGGAAGCTCATGACCGGCAAAACGCGAAGCATATCCCAGTTATACATCGCTGCGATCTTCTTATTTTCGAGTGTTTCAATGGTTTTTGCGTCGGGGTTCACGATCTACGAACAGAGTGTTCGTGCGATCGGTCGCGGGGGTGCGTTCGCCGCGACGGCAGACGACGCGACCGCGATCTTTTACAACCCCGCGGGAATCGGACAATTGAAAGGCACCCATTTTTCTTCCGGGCTGAGTATCATCAATCCGGCTCTGGTCCGTTTCCACCCCAACCCGGCGTTGCCCGGTCCTACGGAGCGTTTTTTCAACACCACCCTGCTGACCCCGGACCGGGGATTTGATGGCGAGATTTCCAACAATGCCTTCTTTCCCGCCGCCATGTATCTGACGCAGTCCATCAAGGACCGTGTGACGGTCGGGTACGGCATCTATTTTCCATTCGCCCTTCAAACCGACTTCACCAACTTCCGGAACGATGCGCAGCCGGTGGTCCTGATTCAAAACGGGCAGAAATTCAGCTACCGATATCCGGGCCGTTTTGCAAGCACGCGCGCGATTCTCAACGTCACCATGCACAATCCCACCGTGGGGATCGAAGTCACCCCGAATGTCTATTTGGGGTTTGGTTTTGACGTCGCCCATGCGGATGTCACTCTCGAGCAGAGTTTTCTTCAACCGGACGATCCCGGCACCCTGGCGCTGGGCGGGGCTTTCGCGCAACAGCTGTTTCCGCAGGATTTTGCGACGAATCCTGCCGCCGCCGCGCGGGCGGTGGTCGCCCTCCTCCCAGAGGGCCGAGCGCGGTTGTCCGGCGAAGCGACTGACGTGGGCGGCAACGCCGGCATCCTGATCAAGATTCCGCGATACAACACGAATCTCGCCTTCACCTATCGCTCCCCGATAACGCTGCACATTGATGGAAAGTCCAATTTCGCGTTCGCTCCCGCGACCCCGATTACTCCCTTTATCGGTGGAACCCTGGGTCAGCTGTTTCCACCCGAGGTTGGAGCGAGCGCCGTCTTGAAGCTTCCACCCACGTACATCTTCGGGATTTCCAACCATTCATTGAAAAACACGGAGTTGGCTTTTGATTTTGTGATGCAAGACTATCGCACCGTAAAGAACTTTCCGATCAATTTCGGGACGCACACCCTGGCGTTACAGGACCGCATCATTCCCATCAATAACCGGCCTTCGCTCCAGTACCGTTTCGGCGTGGAACACAAACACAGTGATTCCCTGACCTATCGCTTTGGATACTACTACGATCTTTCCCCCCTCCCGGAGAAGGACGTCGGTATTCTTCAGCCCGACTCCAATCGTCATGGGCTGACCGCAGGCGTTTCGCTGCCCATGCCCAGTCTTCTTCCCGGGCACACGACCCTCGACCTGAATTATCTGGCGCTGTTCTTCACCAAGCGAACCGTGGCCACGGCCACCAATGTGGCCCTCGGTCTGGCCGGTCGCTGGGATGGGTTTGCCAACGTTTTTGGCGTGGGGTTCAACATTAACCCGTCGAAGGAAAAGGTGGCGCCGGTCGTCTACCATCCTGCGGCAACCTGCACGGTTCAGTCCTCTTCGATCATGCAGGGAAAAACGACCCAGGTGACCGCCCTGATTTCCGATTTTGATCTCGATACCGTCAGTTATGCCTGGTCCTCCAACGGAGGCAAGGTCAGCGGGACCGGTTCGAACGTGGAATTTGATTCGACCGATGCTGCGCCGGGAACCTATGCGGTGACGGCAAAGGTGACCGACAAGAAAGGCAATCAGGCGATGTGTTCGGTCAACGTGACGGTGGAAGCCCCACCCAAGCCGAACCAGAACCCGACGGTTTCCTGCAATGCCGACCGGACGACGCTGATCGAGGGTGAGTCGACGAGAGTGCACGCCCTCGCCAGTGATCCGGACGGGGATCCTCTCACCTATGCCTGGTCGGCGAGTGCAGGCCGCGTCGTAGGGAGCGGGGCCGACGTCGCTTACGATTCGGCGGGTGCAACGGCAGGTTCCACGGCAACAGTCTCGGTGGAGGTGAGTGATGGCCGCGGAGGCACCGCCCGCTGTTCCACGGCGGTTCAAATCAATGCCGCACCCAAACCGAAGCCGCAGCCGGTCTCGTGCTTGAGCGCAGGTTTCCCCGGCAATTCATCGCGAATCAACAACGTCGACAAGGCCTGCCTCGACGATGTCACCCTGAAGATGCAGAATGATCCGGGTTCCTCGTTGACCATTACCGGGTTCTCGGATCTTTCCGAGACCGCAGCCAAGGCGCTGGCGAAACGGCGGGCTGAGGCCACCAAGACCTACCTGGTGAAGGAAAAGAAGCTCGATGCCAACCGCATTGAAGCCGGGTCGGCCCCACCGGTGAAGGGGACCACGGACGAGGAAAAGAAGAAAAACCGGCGCATCGAGATTATGTTCTATCCCGAGGGAACGAAGTCGAAATGAGTCCGATCGTTCCTCACTCGGATTCTTCTGGTCGACCCCCTCGTCACTGAGTCACCCTGGCGGCCCCGATTCCGAAATCGGGGCCGTTTTTACTTTTGAAGTTTCGACCCCGTGACATCGTCCGCAAAGAAGAGGGCAGTTGCGCTGGAAATTTCTGGGAGGCGGCGGGAATGAGGTCGTCATGTCCGGAGAGTTTCGCCGCCATGGAGAGTTACTGGAACCCAGCGGTCCCATTACCACCGCCGCAGGTTTTTCCCTACCCGAAGCATACTGAGAGAAGGACGAGGTCAGTGATGAGTGAAGTGAACCCCAACTGGGAGTGAATGAATGTTCACTCACTCCTAATCCACCCCGTATCAAAACTCCTTGGAGGCAAACGATGCATAAGCAAATCGGGCTTTTGATCTTTGGGATGATGTGCGTGGCGTGCCTTGCTTTCGGACAAGGGGCCGACACCGCTCGCGGGACGCTGGACCCCCGCCTGGTCCAGGCCGACAAGCTTTACACCGAGCGGGCGGACCTCACCAAAGTCAAATTTGCCATCGGCCTGGCGAGCGATGTGATGAAAAGCGACCCCCAAAGCTTCGAAGCCGCATCTCGATTGGCCGAGTATTATTATTTCATTGGAAAGCGTTCTCCCCAGGGCCAGCAGTTGGACTTGTTTCAGCGGGGAATCGACTTTGCAAAAAAGGCCGTAGAACTGAAGCCGAATGAGGCTGCAGGATATTTCTGGCTGGCCACCAATCAAGGGTTGTACGGAGAGACAAAGGGGCTTTTTTCCAGTATGGGGATGAGGAAGGAAATCCGCGCCAACTTTGAAAAGGCGGCACAACTCGATGGGGGCTATTACGGGGGAGGGCCCTGGCGCGGGCTCGGTCGCTGGGACTATCGGGTGCCCGGATTGATGGGGGGCGACAAGAAGCGCTCTGTGGAGGAGTTGGAGAAGGCCCTCAAGATCGCCCCGGGAAATTCATTGACGAAACTATACCTGGCGGAAACCTATCTCGACAACGGCAGGAAGGACGACGCCAAAACCCAGTTGAATGAAATCCTGACTATGCAGCCCGACCCCCGCTGGGACGTCGAACATAAGGAAAACATCCAAGAGGCGAAGAAGCTTCTCGATAAATATTTCAAAAAATAGCAGCCCCCCTCCGGTTAGCCCGCCCGGGGCACCCCGGGATGAGCCGGTGCGGGAGCACGCCAAGTGCGGGCGGGGAACCCGGCGGTGATTTCCATTCTGGCATCCCCCGGGAAGGGCGCGTTCCAGCTACTTCGGAGCAAGGATGCAGCGCAAAGAAAGCGATAAGCGAAGGGAGATTCTGCGGGCGGCCGTTCCGGTTTTTGCGCGAAGCGGTTTCTTCAATTCCAAGGTCTCCGATGTGGCCAAGCGGGCCGGAGTGGCGGACGGGACTATTTATCTCTATTTTCGGAACAAAGATGACCTGCTGATCTCCCTGTTCGACCAAATCATGTCGGAGTTTGTGACCCGGGCCGTCGAGACCCTGGCGACGACCGATGATGTGGTCGAAAAACTGCGCCGGCTGGCGGCCCTGCATTTGAACAGTCTGGGGCGAAATCGAGAGCTGGCGATTGTATTTCAAATCGAGCTTCGCCATAGCTCCAAGTTCATGACCCGGTTCTCCCGAACCCGGCTGGCGGATTACTTTGATCTCATCCGCAATGTCGTGCGGGAGGGTCAGCGCAGCGGCCGCTTTCGAAGGGCGCTCAATGAGAAGATTGTCACGAAATGCTTTTTTGGGGCGCTGGACGAAATGGTGACGAATTGGATTCTCAGTCCGCGTTCTTACAATCTCGCGGCGCTCTCGGATTGGGTGGTCGACCTGTTTGTCTGCGGTATGGAGAAACCGGGCTTTTCCGCACCTGCTGTCACGAATCATGCGCCACCAGGCGGGCGCCCCAGGTCACCGAAACGAAAGGCACACGGCCATAAGCCTCGCTCTTCTTGAGGCGGAGGGATCAATGTCCATCAGCACTCTCAATGATCTCTTTCTTCACACCACGTCCACGATCCTCAAGCCAAACCTGCTGATGCACAAGGTCGGCGGCGCATACACCCCGCTGTCGACGCAGGAAGTCCGTCAGGCCGTGGAAGAGTTCGCGTGCGGGCTGGCCGCCCTGGGCATCTCGCGAGGCGACCGGGTCGCCCTGCTCAGTGAAAACCGGCCGGGGTGGGCGATTTCAGATTACGCGATCCTCGGGGTCGGCGCGGTCAGCGTGCCGATCTATCCGACCCTTCCCCCCAAGCAGATCCAGTACATTTTGGAGGACAGTGAATCCAAAGCCATCATTGTGTCTACTGCGGCCCAGATGGAGAAGGTCAATTCCATCTTCGAGGCCGTGCCTGGCCTGCAATGGATCATCCCCTTGGATGAACTCCCCATGCAGGGCGAGCATGTTCGAAGCTATTCGACCGTGTGTGCCCTCGGGAGAGACAGGCGCCGGCAGCAACCGGATCTCTTTGTGAAGTTCTGTGGAGAGGCAAAACCGGAGGACATGGCTACGCTGATATACACCTCCGGGACAACGGGAAACCCCAAAGGAGTCATGCTTTCCCACAAGAATATAGTCTCGAATGTCAAGGCCTGTGCGGGCCACATCGACATGACGGCCGAGGATGTGGCGCTCTGCCTGTTGCCGCTGTGTCATATTTACGAGCGGATGATCGACTACCTAGTCTTTTTCAATGGAGTGACGATTGCGTATGCCGAGTCCATCGACGCCGTGGCCACGAACATGATGGAAGTCCGCCCGACGTTCATGGCCAGTGTGCCGCGGCTCTACGAGAAAATGTACATGCGTCTCCAGGAGCGGGCGGCCGCCGGGTCAGGCGCCCAGCGGAAAATCTTTGATTGGGCGGTCGCCACGGGACGGGTGTGGGCGAAACAGAAGCTGGCACAGAAACCCGTGGGGGGCTGGCTGGAATTAAAGCATCGGCTGGCGGACCGTCTCGTTTTCTCCAAGTTTCGTGCTCGGACGGGCGGCCGCATCCGGTTCTTTCTCTCCGGAGGGGCTCCGCTGGCGCGCGAACTGGGGGAATTCTTCTACTCGGCGGGGCTGCTGATCCTTGAAGGGTATGGATTGACGGAAACCTCGCCGGTCATCACCTTCAATCGGAGTGACCGTTTCAGGTTTGGGACCGTGGGACAAGCGGTGCCGGGCGTCGAGGTAAAGACCGCTGAAGACGGCGAGATCCTGACCCGAAGCGATGCCGTCATGATGGGGTATTATCGCCACCCGGAGGGTACCGCCGAGGTGATTGTCGACGGCTGGTTCCACACCGGCGATATCGGGGCCCTGGATGAAGACGGTTTCCTGCGGATCACGGATCGGAAGAAGGACTTGATTGTCACCTCCGGGGGAAAGAATGTCGCCCCGCAGAATATCGAAAACCAGCTGAAGGTTTGCAGTGTCGTCCAGAACATTGTGGTCGTCGGCAACCGGAGGAATTACGTCAGCGCCCTCGTGGTCCCCAATTTTGAGCGGATTGAGGCCCATGCCCGCATGGCGGGGATCGCCTTCCAGTCGAGGGAAGAGCTGGTGAAGAATCCTGAAATCGTGGATTTCGTCCTAAAAGAAATCAATGCTGCCACCCCCGAGTTGGCCAGTTTCGAGCGCATTAAGAAGATCGCCTTGTTGCCCAGCGATTTCACCATCGAGTCCGGAGAGCTGACCCCCACGATGAAAGTGAAGAGGAATGTGGTGGAGGTGCGTTACAAGGAGCAGATCGACCGCCTGTACGGGTAGGGCGGAAGAGGGTGTTTGCCCTCCGGGGGAGCAGGGTCTGGCAAATCTTGACGGGTTATGAGAAAATGAATGAGCATTCATTCATTCGGGCGGGATTGTCAGGCGGGACAATAAGGACGCGGGAGAGAAACCACCCATGCATCGTCGAATTCTGAAGGTAGCGGTCCTCGGGGCGGGCACGATGGGATCACAGATCGCGGCCCATCTGGCGAACGCCGGGATTGAATGCGTGTTGCTCGATATGATTCCGGCGGAATTGGAGGCTGACGAAAAGTCCCGCGGGCTGACGCGGGAAGACCCTGCGGTGCGGAACCGCCTGGCTCGACGGGGACTCGAGATGGCGCTGAAGATGAAACCCGCCTCCTTTTTCCTTCCCGAAAATGCGACCCGGGTGCGCACGGGGAATTTTGAAGATGATCTGGGCTGGTGCGCGGAGGTGGATTGGATCATCGAGGCGGTCGCCGAAAATCTCGACATCAAGCAACAGTTGCTGAGAAGGGTGGAGGCGGTCCGCCGGCCGGGCACACTCGTCAGTTCGAACACTTCGGGCTTGTCCGTGGCAACCATCGCGGCCCCTTTTTCGGAGGAGTTCCGCCAACACTGGTCGGGGACGCATTTCTTTAATCCGCCCCGGTACATGAAGCTCTTGGAGCTGATCCCCACCCCGGAAACCAAGCCGGAAGTCATCGAGATTCTCGCGGCATTTTGCGATCGGGTACTGGGGAAAGGAGTCGTCCGGTGCCACGATACGCCCGCCTTCATCGCCAACCGGATCGGGACCTACGGGATGATGCGCACTGTCCAGGTGATGATCGAGGAGGATTACCGGATTGAAGAGGTGGATGCAATAACCGGGACCGCCTTGGGACGGCCCAAGAGCGCTTCCTTTCGTACCCTGGACCTGGTCGGACTCGATGTTTTTGCCCACGTCGCCCAGAACATGTTCATCAATGCCACCGAGGACGAGGCCCGGGAGACCTTCGTTCTTCCCCGGTTTGTTCAACAGATGCTGATAAACCGGTGGTTTGGCGACAAGGCCAAGCAAGGGTTTTATAAGAAGAAGAAGTCAGCCGAAGGCGACGAGGTGTTGGCGCTGGATTACAAAACCATGCAGTACGTTCCACGCCTGAAGGTGAAATTCGACTCCATTGAAGCGAGCAAGGCGATCGAGGATGTCGGAGAGCGCCTGCGGTCCGTCGTGTATGCCAAAGACCGGGCCGGAACATTCATCTGGAAGACCCTGAGCGACACACTGCTCTATTCCGCCCGCCGGATTCCTGAAATTACCGATGATATCGTCTCTGTCGACAATGCGCTGCGGTGGGGATTTAACTGGGAACTGGGGCCGTTCGAGGTCTGGGATGCCATTGGGGTGGAAGAGTCGGTCTCCCGGATGAAGGCCGAAGGGAAGAAAATCCCCCCGCTCGTGGAGTCGCTGCTCTCTTCGGGCCGGCCGCGCTTCTATGATAACCGCCAGGGGCAACGGTCTTATTTTGACCTCGCCTCGCAGAGCCAGAAACCCGTCCTCGAAAAGGCCGGCCTTCTCCTTCTCCGTTCCCTGAAAGATCGATCTCAAGTCATCCGCACCAATCCCGGCGCCACCCTCCTCGACCTGGGAGACGGGGTGGCCTGTGTGGAGTTCCACTCCAAGATGAACGCAATCGGAGGAGACACGGTGCTCATGATCCAGAACGCGCTCCGCGAGGTCGAGCAAAACTTCATGGGCCTGGTGGTTGGAAATCAGGGAGAGAATTTTTCGGTCGGCGCCAATCTCATGATGCTCCTGCTGGCTGCCCAGGAGGCTGAGTGGGAGGAGATTGATCTGATGGTGCGCGCCTTCCAGAATGCCAATATGGCGCTCCGCTACTCCACGAAACCCGTCGTGGTGGCCCCGTTCGGGATGACGCTCGGCGGCGGATGTGAGGTGACGCTGCACGCGGACCGCGTCTGCGCTTCGGCGGAGACCTACATCGGCCTGGTGGAGGTCGGGGTCGGGTTGGTGCCGGCGGGGGGCGGAACCAAGGAGTTCTTGATCCGGCACGTCGATCGCGCCGGACGCAGCGAGGATGTGGATTTGTTCCCCTTTGTGAAACAGGTGTTTGAAACCATCGGCATGGCAAAAGTCGCGACCAGCGCCGGCGAAGCGCAGCAGATGGGTTTTCTGCGGTCGAGCGACCGCATTGTCATGAACCGCGACCGGCTGATCGCCGAAGCCAAGCAAGCAGTCCTTGAAATGGCCAGGGAAGGTTATATCCCGGCCAAGCCGCGGACCGATGTTCCCGTCCTCGGTAACTCCGCACTTACGACCCTGAAACTGGGACTCTATCTGATGCACCAGTCGGGGTATATCAGTGAGCACGATGTGAAGGTCGCAACCCGGCTGGCCACGATCCTGTGCGGGGGCGGACTCAGTTCGAAGCAAAAGGTGAGTGAACAGTATCTGCTTGACCTGGAACGTGAAGCGTTCTTGAGTCTGTCGAGCGAGCGTAAGACCCTCGAACGCATTCAACATACGCTCAAGACCGGCAAGCCGCTGCGGAATTGAATGAGATGAAGATTATTTAGCGGTTTAGAAGTTGGGAGAAAAACTTATGAACGAAGCAGTGATTGTGTCGGCCGTCCGGACGGCTGTCGGCAAAGCCCCGCGTGGAACCCTCAAGGACACGCGCCCGGACGACATGGCCGGCGCGGTGATGCGCGAGGCGATGGCGCGGGTGCCGGGCTTTTCTGTGGGTGAGGTCGATGATGTCATTCTCGGGTGCGCCATGCCCGAGGCGGAGCAGGGAATGAACGTTTCCCGTGTGGCCTCATTCCTTGCGGGTCTTCCCGATTCTGTGCCTGCCATGACCATCAATCGATTCTGTTCCTCCGGTCTGCAATCAATCGCTTTGAGCGCGGACCGGATCCGGACCGGCGCGGCGCAGGTGATGATCGCCGGGGGAACTGAAACCATGTCGATGATTCCGATGGGTGGACATAAGATTGTCCCCAATCCGACGCTTGTCGATACACGGCCCGGGGTCTATCTCTCCATGGGTCTGACGGCGGAAAACCTGGCGCGACAGTACTCCCTCTCACGGGAAGCCGCGGACCAGTATTCTTACGACAGCCACATGAAGGCCCTCAAAGCGATTCAAGAAGGGAAATTCAAGGAAGAGATTGTTCCCCTGACGGTCACCCTGGTAACGGCTGTGTCCTCCAACGGGACGATGAAGAAATCAGTCCGGGAAGTCAGATTTGAGACCGACGAGGGGCCCCGGCAGGACACTTCGCTGGAGTCCCTGGCCAAGCTCAAGCCGGCATTCCACACCCAGGGGACGGTAACCGCCGGAAACTCCTCGCAGATGAGTGATGGTGCGGCGGCCGTTGTGATCATGTCCGGAGAGAAAGCCGGGCAGATGGGGCTTCGACCCCTGGCCCGTTTTGTAGCGTTTGCCACGGCGGGAGTGGATCCGGAGCGCATGGGCATCGGGCCGGTCGCTGCCATTCCGAAGGCACTCGCACTGGCCGGATTGAAGCTTGCCGACATCGATTTGATCGAACTCAACGAGGCTTTTGCCGTTCAGTCGCTTGCCGTGATCCGGGAGGCAGGCCTCGATCCGGCTCGCGTCAACGTCAACGGCGGCGCCATTGCCCTCGGCCATCCGCTGGGGTGCACCGGGGCGAAGTTGACGGCCACGCTCTTGTATGAAATGAAGCGCCGTCGCTTGCGCTGCGGTATGGTCACGATGTGCGTCGGCGGCGGGATGGGCGCAGCCGGGATTTTTGAAAACTTGCAGCGATAGGTTGGGCTGTGGGGTACGCAGCACGGTCGCCCAACTTGCGTTGTCTTTTTGACAGGAAAGAGAGGACCTTATGAGTACTGCAACACATGCCACATCGACCTATGTGAGGGGCGGGAGCTGGCTGATTGGAGAGACTTCACCCCGCGAAATTTTTGCACCGGAGGATTTTTCCGATGAACAGAAATTGATGGCACAAACCGCCGAGCAGTTCATGGACCAGGAGGTGGTGCCGCGCGCTCAGGAGCTGGAAGAGAAGAAGATTGAGACCAATGTCGAGCTGCTCAAGAAAATGGCGCCGCTGGGCCTGCTGGGCATCGATGTCCCCGAGAAATTTGGCGGCATGGAGATTGACAAGGTCACCGGAATGATCCTGGCTGAAAAACTCGCCCACGAAGGTTCATTCGCCTGTTCTCATGGCAGCCATACCGGCATCGGCTCTTGGCCGATTGTCTTTTATGGCACAGAAGCACAGAAACGGAAGTACCTCCCCCGCATCTGCAATGGCGAATGGATCTCTTCTTACGCGTTGACCGAGCCGCATTGCGGCTCCGATGCGATGGCCCTCACCACCCGCGCCGACGTGAGCCCGGATGGAAAAACGTACACCCTGAACGGGACCAAGATGTTCATCACCAATGCCGGCTTTGCTGATTTGTTCATCACCTTTGCAAAGATCGGTGGGGAGAAAATCACGTGCTTCATTGTGGAAAAGAGCTTCCCCGGGGTGACGACGGGCGCCGAAGAACATAAGATGGGAATCATGGGTTCTTCCACCCGAACGCTCATCCTCGAAGAAGCCAGGGTTCCGGCCGAAAACATTCTCGGAGAAATCGGCAAGGGTCACAAAATCGCATTCAATTGCCTGAACATGGGCCGGCTCAAGCTGGGTGCCGGTGCCGTGGGCGGCTCCAAGTTCTGTATGGCGCATGCTATCCGGTATGCCAAGGAGCGCAGCGCCTTTGGCAAAGCCATTGCGGAGTTTGGTTTGATTCAACAGAAGATCGCGGAGAGCTGTGCGCGGATTTTTGCCGCCGAATCGATGACCTACCGGACGGCCGCCCTGATCGACGCCATCTTGTCGGGGGTCTCGAAGGACTCCCCGGCGGGTGCCGAGCAGGCGTTGAAGGGGATTGAGGAATATGCGACGGAGTGCTCCATCATGAAAGTGATGGGAAGCGAATACCTGGGCTATGTGTGTGATGAAGCCGTCCAGATCTATGGAGGCTACGGCTATAGCAAGGACTATCCGGTCGAGCGGTTCTACCGCGACGCCCGCATCAATCGAATTTTTGAGGGCACCAACGAGATCAACCGGCTGCTCATCCCCGGGATGCTCCTCCGTCGGGCCATGAAGGGGGATTTGCCGTTGATCTCAGCAGCTCAGAAGTTGATGGACGAGATCATGGGTTTTCCGTCCCTGGAGGAGGACAGCACGGAAGGGCTCGGGCAGGAACTGAAGTTTGTCAAGAACGCCAAGAAAATTGCCTTGATGACGGCGGGGGCCGCCGTCCAGCGCTATCGGGACAAGGTGGCGGACCAGCAAGAGGTGATGGGCCACGTCTCCAACATCATCATGGAGGTTTACGCCTGCGAATCCTCGCTGCTCCGAACCTTGAAAATGTTGGAGGCGCAAGGGCGCGACAAGGCCCGTCTGCATGTTGCCATGACTCAGCAATACATCAGTGGCGCGGCGGCGCGGGTGGATGCGGAAGCCAGGGCGGCCCTGGCGACGATCGCCGAAGGGGACCTGCTGCGAACGCAGCTGGCGGCGCTCAAACGATTCAGCAAGTACCTGCCCGTCGATACCGCCGCCACAGGCCGGTTGATTGCTCAAGCCGCCCTGGAAGCGAATGGCTGGCCCCTCAAAACACACTGAGGAAGATTCGACGTTTTTGCAGAAGGCGGCCGATGGACGCGCAGGGAGCGGGCCTGGGCACAGGACGGAGAGGATGGCGGAGCGGTAGAGGGTCCGCCCTTCAAATTTTAGAATGCAATTGCTGAACCTTCCGCTCTACAAGATCGTGGTTCCCACGCCCTTCCATGTGGGGCCGGTCAATGTCTATCTCATCACGGAGCCCGAGGTTTCGCTGATCGACGCCGGGCCCCATACCCCGGAGGCCTACGCGGCCGTCGCGTCGGGTCTGCGCGAAAGGTCCCTCCGGTTGCGGGACGTCCGCCAAATCTTCATCACCCACGGACATCCCGATCATTACGGGCAAGCGTCTTTGCTGGCGGCTGAGTCGGGAGCCCGGGTGCTGGCGTCGGATTTTGACAGCCCCCATTTTCAGCACCGGACCCATCAGGATTTTTACCTGCGTCTGTACGAGGAAGCGGCGGTTCCGCGCCGGATCATCGATCTCTTTGCGGAGGGCCTCCAATTCATCCACAGCGTGGCAAAACCGATCGCGGAATACACGCCGCTCCGGGAGGGAGACCCCCTTCAATGTGGTGACGTGGTTTTTGAAGTGATCTTTACGCCGGGACACACGCCAGGCAGTATTTGCCTTTACTCTAAGGATCGTCGCCTGGTGATTGCTGCTGACACCGTGATCAAGCGGATTACCCCCAACCCGATTCTCGATGAGGATCCGCTCGATCCCGGCAGGCGCTATCCCAGCCTGAAAAACTACCTGGCGTCGTTGGAAAAGCTTCGTCAGCTCGGCCCGCAACTCGTGTGTTCAGGACACGGGGATGATGTGGACGAATTTTCGCCCCTGTTTGCGAAGATGATGCGACATCATGAAGAACGGCAAAGCCGGGTTCTTGCGCTGCTCCACGATCAGCCAAAACCTCTCTGGACGCTCGTCAGAGATCTTTTTCCGGAAGTACGCGAAGACGGAATGTTTCTGGCCCTCTCAGAAGTGTTTGCACACGTCGATCTACTGGAAGATCGTTCGCTGGTCCGATGGATTCAAAGGGATGGGATGCGAGTGATTGAGGCAGTCAATCCGTAGCCCGGCGTCTGGACTTCATCTCAACCAGCGGCAGAGGTCGAACCGTTTCGCACGTCGAGCAGCGGCATCATGGAATAGCCCCCCAAGAGGTCTTTACGCCGTCTTTACGATGGGAAGCGTGAAATGGAACCGGCTGCCCTCGCCCAGTGTGCTGTCCACCCAAACCCGCCCTCCGTGCGCTTCGACCAGTAATTTGACGATGTAGAGTCCAAGCCCGGTCCCTTCAATGGTTCGTGTCTGCTCGTTGCGAACGCGGTAATAACGGGAGAACAGTTTCGGCAGCTCCTCCGCCGAAATGCCCATTCCCCGATCCGTCACCGTAATCTCGACCTCATCGCCCGCCTCGGTAGGCTGCGCGGCCAAGGCAATGGAGTTGCCTTCGCGGGTGTATTTGATGGCATTGCTGACGAAGTTTTCCAGGATCTCCATTACGCGCAGCTTGTCGCCCATGACCGGCGGAAGATTGGGAGCGACCTGTCGTTCGATGGGAGACTGGTGGGCGTGGGCGGCGATCTGTTCGTCAATGAGGCTCTCAATGGGGAGGGGGCCGACGTTCAGGGTAATCTCTCCGCCTTCAATCCGCGACACGGCCATCGTGTCATCAATAATGGCAACAATGCGGCGGACATTTCCCATGATGATTTGAGTGGCCTGCATCAGGCTGGGATCCGCGGGGGCCGCCTCCTGCATGAGCTCCGCGAATCCGTGGATCCCGTGCAGCGGGGACTTGACGTCGTGAGACAGGATCGACATCAGGTTCGTTTTCAACTCGTTGCTCTTGGCCAGTTCCTGGTTCACATTCTTGAGTTCCTCAATCAACAAGGCATTGCGTAGCCACAAGGAAATCAAATTGGACAGGGCTTCAGCCAGTTCCACCTCGTGGGCCGCAAAGGAGGCATTCAGTCCCATCCGGTGGACCACCACAAAGGCGAGGGCCTGGTCCTGAGGGATGAGAGGAGCGATCAAATAAGGGGAGGACCCGGCGGCATGGATCTCTTCGGCGACATGACGGGGAAGGACACGACTCGAAGACGAGGACAGGACACAAACATGCTGAGTCCGTACGGCTTCATTCAGCTCGACCAGCGCGCGGGTTGCCAGGACTTCCTCTTCCGCCTGGTTTCGTTTCAGCGCCTCCGGGGAGAAGAACCGTCGAATCCGGGCGGTTTCCTTGTCTTCAAGTTGCGGGGTCGAGGATCGGTGCTGCAATTCCACCACGGCGATCCGGCAGTCCGGGATGGCATCGAACAGGTAGCCGACCAGCTTCCGCAGTATCTCCTCGCGGTCCATCACGTTGAACAGATCCCGGTTGGCATGGAGCAGGGTCGTCAAGGCGCGGTCGTGCGAACGTAACGAGGAATGAATGACCGCGTTCCCGATGGCCACTCCGAGGTGCTCGCCCAGCCGTTCGAGCGCCTCAATCTCGGGATCTGAGGGAACAACCCCCGGCGGGGCTGCCAGGAGGAGCAGGGCGTCGACATTCCCGCCGACAATAATCGGAACCGTGATCTCCGTCGCGTTGGTGTGCAGCAGGGAGGTTTTACGGTTGCGTTCCTCGGCAATGACAATTTTGAGTTGCTTGGTCCGGACCACCAGGCCCAGGACACCCTGGCTGAATCCGGTCTGATAGTTGCGGGGAATCGGGGTGGCCACATCACCGGATTGAGCCCGCAGAAAAATCATCTTCTGCTGGGAATCCACGGTAAACAGCGCGACGTGCACGTAGCCGAGGGCGAACCGCAGACTGTCGGCGGTGATCCGGAAGATGCTGTCGTAATCGAGCGTGGACAACACGACGCGGCTGACTTCGCCCAGGGCCTGCGAGAGGTCGACGGTTGGTTTCTTTGGGGCTGGACTCTTGTCCATGTTGACGCCGCGAATGGGGCCTGAGTCGATTGCCGGAGCTTATTCAATCCCTCCGGGTTCCAAGACCACCCTCGGGATGGATGCCTTTATCCTCTGGGGATTTCCCTGCTCATTGGTACCATGTGTTTTTTGTGCCGGGCCTGAGCGCACCAAAGAAGGTTGCGAGCCACCTCCTTCTTCCGCGGCGCTGTAACGGCATTGTAAGGCGAGCAGGAAGATTGAATCAACGTAAATCTCTTTTGGTCGATCCGAAAGCCGGTCTGGATTCTCGAGAGTCTGCACAGTCTTGAAGGGAAATGCAGATCAGGCAGGTCCAGGACCCGATGCTTTTGCCGGCAAGGTCCTCCTTACGGGCACGACGAAAGCACCTTCAAGAGATGGCCTTGATCCTGTGGGGCAGACGTCCCGTCTGCCCGGGGCGGATTACATCCACTCTTCGAACCGACGGTGGGTGACACGGAATGTCACCAACCCTGTCCCGCCTCCCTGAATCCCATGGTGTGATGATCTGATAGCATGCCCCTTTCCGGACGAACCTCAACGGCCTGGCCATGGACCCTCTCGAACGAGGGGGGGGCGGTCGATGATGATTGCCAGAGGGGAAACTCTGCGCAACGTATCTCATGTCGCTGAAATGGAGACTGGAAAGACCTGGACCCAATCATCTTCTGGCCCCAATCATCCATGGTCGGACCGCGCCCACAGGTGGTCTTTAGGATTCTGGCACACGCAGGCATGCAAAGAAGCGCATGCCTGCGGCACCCACCCTCCTGTCCGCTCGGCGAGGCAAGCCGAGGATCCCCCGTCGGACGGTGCCCACAGGTGGTCTTCAGGGTAGTGGCAGACGCAGGCATGCAAAAAACGCATGCCTGCGGCACCCGCTTGGAGGACAAAAAATGATTTGGCTTTCTTGCGCGTCAAGGACAGGCCATCCGAAGCGACTGCTGGTTGCCATGGCGATGATCTTATTCACCACATTTGAACCCGGATGGACGAGCGCGAAAAGCCCGGATCCTCTGCAGCTAAAGAGTGTGCCCCTTGCAGGATTCCAGGTGACAGAGGGAGCGATCGATGTGCTGCCCAATGGCGACCTGTCTGTTTCGAGTCCGAAGATGCGGGCGGTGGTGCCCTCTGCAATATCACCGATTGCGGAGGTGCATTTCAAGTATCTGGGTCCCACTGCAGGGAGCTCGCCCCTGGGTTCGGGCGAGATGTGCCGACAGTTTGGACTGAAGCTTCGCGCCCAGGATCCGTGCAACCTCCTCTATGTCATGTGGCAAGCTGACTGGACCCGTCGGGCTGCGAACAGACAACAGCCGCCTTGAATTCCAATACTTCGTACCCGGCAAGTAGCCTCGATAGATTCCAAGAGTCGCGAACTGTCGATTTTCAGTCCTGGATTCCCTCACTCGGTTTCGCTCGGCCGCTGAAGAAAGCAGGAAGAAGCGGACTTCCGGTGCCCCCTCACTGCACTACGAAGCTCTTGGGGTCGATGGGCTGATTGAATGTGATCTTTTCAAGAACCGTCTCCCATTCCCCGAAGAATGTTGACTGTCCCACTTCAGCCGTGTAGTGGATGGTCCAACGATGGGGGAGGGTCAGTCCATCTTCCTCGCGGAAATCCTCAAACACTTCCAGCAATTCGAGGCGGTTTTCGGTCTGGCTTGAAGAGAGTTCAGGCCGGCTCGCCAGCGGGGCAGGCTGGATGATCCGGTAGATCGTGGCGATGTGACGAAAGGTGTCGGGCTCGAAGTAGAGGAAGACGTTGAGATTGCTATCCCCCTTTTTCATCTGATACCGGAGCTCATGCGCTTGTTTTCCCTCGACTTTCGCAAGACCCCGGTATTGCAGTTTCGGACCCCGCTGGTCCAACTGTGTCAGGGGCCATGCAGTTGAGAGGACCCCACCCATCAAACCTTCTTTAATAATTCCATTGTAGAGGTAGAGGAAATCCCCGAGCCTTGATCGTTTGCCGGGTCGGATGTAGCCGATTTGGACATTCTGTCCGTCAAAGGAAAAGACCTCCTCCGGATAATCTTTGGACTCGAACTTCATGTCGTATCGGAGTTTGTTGCCGTCTGAAATAAACACGGTCTGACCCAACATGGAGCCGCTACCCCCGGTCCGAACCCTCACAGTCCCGTTCCCTTCGGCGATGCATGTTTTCCGGGCCGCCAGCTTTTCCGGGGCTCCCACGGACTTGAGACTACGAGCGACCAGATCCTGGGGGTCCAGTTTGGGATCCTTTGAGACGGTGGAGACCGGATAGGCCATCAAAGCGACGAAGAAAAGCGCCAGTCCAAGGAACGATTTCTTTTGCGCAGTCATTTTCTGAGCTCCTCCTTTAGGGCGACTCTTGCTATTTTCGAATGAAAGGGCTCTTGCTGAATCCACGGCTGGAAACCTTTGAGTGTGGTAAGCGGGGTATGATAACAACGACCCCCGTATGGTAGAGCATTCTTCCGCTGATGTGAACAAGAAAAACACTCCAGGACGTAGAGCAGGCTGACTGATAGTCTATTCTGGGATTGGGATCGAGGAACAACAGCAGGTCTTTGGAGTGCTGAGATTGTTTCAGAGGGTTTGGTGTCCATTGGGCTCGCCTCCGGAAAAGTGAGGAAGCAACAACTCCAACCTTCGATCGCCTTGATCCAGGAGTGGTTTCGGAAGGTGCTGAAAAGGGATTTTCCAGGTTCAGGAAGCGAGGGTGGACTCTTGAAGGCCGTTGCTGTCATAATGTTTTGGCGAAGATAGATCAAATCCAAAAGAGTACTTTCAACAATCGGGAATGATGGACCCAAGACTGCGTTTTTCGACCCGGGTTGAGAATTACGCCCGGTACCGCCCCGGCTATCCGGAACGGATTGTCGAAATCCTCCGCAAGGAGTGCAACCTGGCTCCTGGGCTGGCGATTGCGGATATCGGTTCAGGAACAGGAATTCTGGCGGAATTATTCCTGAAGAGTGGAAACCGGGTTTACGGGGTTGAGCCAAACCGGGAAATGCGGGAAGCGGGCGAGAGATTTTTGAAGGACTATGCAAACTTTGTGAGTGTCGACGGGTCTGCCGAAGCCACCACCCTGGCACCTCACAGCGTCGATTTTGTCACTTCCGGTCAGGCTTTTCACTGGTTTGATCGCACAAAATCAGGGGAGGAGTTTGGCCGCATCTTGAAGCCTCAGGGATGGGTCGTCCTCGTGTGGAATGACAGGCGGACCGACACCACGCCATTTCTTCAAGCTTATGAGAAGCTGTTGCTCACCTATTCCATCGATTACAAGGAGGTTGACCATAAGCAGGTCGACAGCGAAGTGCTTTGCTCTTTCTTCGGCTCCACGAACTTCAAATATCAAGTCCTCAAAAACCAGCAGGTATTTGATTTCGAAAGTTTGAAGGGCCGTGTCCTCTCGTCTTCCTATGCACCCGAGAGCGGACATCCGAATTTTGAGCCGATGATGAATGAGCTTGTCACAATCTTCAGGGAGCAGCAGATCCTCGGTAAGGTCATTTTCGAGTACGACACGAGGGTGTACTACGGACAATTGCCGAGGGAGGCAAAGTGACGCGCGCTTGGGTCGGATCTTCGCGCCCCCTGTTCGCCCTTTGCGCCAGGGGGTTGGAAAGATGGGGAGCAGTTCCTTTTTTGGGATGAAGATGAAACCACCGGAAGTCATCGAAACTGCCCGGCTGCGACTGCGACAGCTCGTGCTGGAGGACGCCAATGCAATATTCGAGGAGTATGCGCAGGATCCCGAAGTGACGCGATACCTTGTGTGGCGGCCCCACCGGCACATCGATGAGACCCGGGAATTTCTGAGACGATGCTGTATCGCGTGGAAGGAGGGCTCGGCCTATCCATGGGCTATCATACGGAAAGAGGACGACCGGCTGCTGGGGACGGTGGAGATCCGAGTTGAAGGACACGCCATAAATTTGGGGTACGCGCTGGCGAAGCTTTTTTGGGGAAACGGGTATACGGCTGAAGCGATCAGGCCGATCATCGAGTGGGGCCTGAAGCAGGATGGTATTTATCGAGTCTGGGCGGTGTGTGATTTGGAGAATCAGCCCTCAGCCCGTGTGCTGGAAAAGGCAGGGATGTCCCGGGAAGGCATCCTGCGCCGATGGATCATGCTTCCGAACCGAAGCGACGAGCCGCGGGATTGTTATTGCTATGCAAAAACGAGATGAACCGCGGGATGATCGATAAGCCTCCGCCTCGAAGATGACCGCACTCAGACGGTCGAGTGGAGGGGCTTGATGGCACCCCTCCGGGTCATCGACGGCGGACGCGGCAGCGGACCAACATTGAATGAACAGTGAAACGATCGGACGGCGCCGCTGGGTGAAATGGACCCTGATTCTTCTCGGGTGGACCTTCCTGGGCGTCTTCTATGCCGGACAAACCTTTCTCATCTACGCGCGTTCCAATCATCCCACCCGGTTTGCCCGAATTCTCCCGGGCGCCCTGGTCATCTGGTACTCGTGGGCGGTCCTTTCCCCGTTCATCACCTGGCTGGCCCGACATTTCCGGATCGAACGAAAGCGGTTGCTTCGGAATCTTGCGACGCATCTTGCGGCCGGAATAATTTTCTCCTTTTTGCATCAAGCGCTTCCGATCCTCGTTTTCTCCACGGTGGACGCTGCCTCGGGGAAGCCCTTCCTGTTCTTCAGCCGACTTTTCAATTCACTTTTTTCCTTATACTTCAGCAATGATTTTTTCATCTATTGGATGATCCTGTTTGCGGTCCATGCCTTGGATTACTACCGCCGGTACCGGGAAGGAGAGCTGAAGGCCTCGCGTCTGGAGGGCCAGCTGGCCCAGGCCCAACTCCAGGCGCTCAAAATGCAACTCCATCCTCATTTCCTGTTCAATACCCTGCATGCCATTTCGGCACTGGTTCACAAGGACCCGGAAGTGGCCGACCGCATGATCGCACGTCTCAGCGATCTGTTGCGGCTGACCCTGGATAATGTCGGCGTGCAAGAGGTCCCTTTAAGACAGGAGCTGGAATTTCTCGAGCGATACCTCGATATTGAACAACAACGCTTTCAGGACCGGCTGGAGGTGCGGTTGGAGGTAGACCCGCTGACCCTGGATGCGATGGTTCCCAACCTGATTCTACAACCCCTGGTTGAAAACGCCATTCGGCATGGAATCGCACAGCGTTCATCGACCGGCCGGGTTGAAGTTCGGGCGAGACGGGAAGACGGCCGGCTGCGGCTCGAAGTGCGTGACGATGGATCCGGACTCACCGGAGAGGTGGGCGAGAACGTGAAGGAGGGGATCGGTCTGGGAAACACCCGGACGCGGTTGCAGCAACTCTATGGCGCCGCGCACCAGTTCGACCTCTTCAACTCATCCAACGGCGGGCTCGTGGTGAGGTTGATGATTCCATTCCGCGCGGAGTCCCAGGGCGGACAAAAGGTGCATCCTGATGAGGATTCGAGTCCTGATCGTTGATGATGAAGTGCTGGCCCGCGAAAGGATCCGCGACTTGCTCCGGGGCCAACCGGAGTTCGAGATTGCCGGGGAATGCGCCAATGGCCGTGACGCCGTCCAGAAGATTTTGGAACTCGCACCCGACTTGCTTTTCCTGGATGTTCAGATGCCCGGACTGAACGGGTTGGACGTCTTGGAAGCGGTCGGCCCGCGGCACATGCCCGTGGTGATTTTCGTGACGGCCTATGATCAATATGCGCTGAAGGCCTTCGAGGTGCACGCGCTCGACTACCTTTTGAAGCCGTTTGACCGGCCCCGCTTTCAGAAGTCTCTTCAGCGCGCGCGCACCCAGATCGAGCGGCAGAGGAATGGGGATCTCAATGACCGCTTAATGGAGTTGCTGGAGGAGGTGAAGGGGACCCGGAAATTTCTGGACCGGCTGGTTGTGAAAGACGCCGGCCGGATTTTCTTCCTGAAGGCAGACGAAATCGACTGGGTTGAGTCGGCGGGGAACTATCTCCGGCTTCACGTCGGGAAGGAATCCCATCTTCTTCGCGAGACCATGGGACGGTTCGAACGTCAGCTCGATCCCAGTCAATTCCTGCGCATTCATCGGTCCACCATCGCCAACATCGAGCGGGTCAAGGAATTCCGCCCGCTGTTTCATGGGGAATATGCCGTCGTTCTGCACGGCGGGCGTCAGTTGACGCTGAGTCGTGCCTATCGCGGGAGACTGGATGAACATTTGCGGAAGGGGCGTTGAAGCTCCTGGTGTTCATCACACTCTTCCGCTCGACGATCCCCGATAATCAGCAATCCATCCCAAATCGGTTGCCGCCCGCGGGCCTAGATGGTAGATTCCCGTCATATCTCATTACACGCTTGAAAGGGGACACTCGTCGCGATGACCAAGACCCATCTCGTTCGGTCGTTCAGTCTTGTTGTGCTCGCCACCGTGCTATCCATGAAACCGGGCCCCCATGGTCCCGGCCTGGCCCTGCCTCGGGGTTCCGGGTCGATGGCAGAGCAGGACAAGCCCGCAGCGTCGCAGGAGAAGACGGCGGCACAGCAGTATAAAAACATCCAGGTGTTCAAGGACCTGCCCGCATCCCAGTTGATCGGGGCCATGCAATTCATCTCAGCTTCCCTGGGGGTGGGTTGCGATTATTGCCATGTCACCGCCGAGCGCGGCAATTGGCCGATGGAAAAGGACGACAAGAAGACCAAGCAGACCGCTCGCAAAATGATCCTGATGATGCGCGAAATCAATGGCGCAAATTTTGAAGGAAAGCTCGTGGTTAACTGCACCAGCTGTCACCAGGGGAGATCGCGGCCTTTGCCCATTCCTCCTCTCAAGGGGGGCATTCTGGTGTCGTGGAATCCGAGGGCGGCCAACTCGAACCCGCCGGAATCCCTGCCGACGACAGATCAGGTCATCGACAATTATGTCCGGGCCCTGGGGGGTGCGGACGCCTTGGCGAAGATCAAGACGACGGTGCTTCAGGGATCAATACAGTTTTCCAATGGAAAATTGCTGCCGATGGAGGTCTCCGCCGTAGCTCCCAATAAGGTGCTGTGGACGCTCACCACTCCGAACGGGACGATTTATCGGGGATTCAACGGACGGGTTGGTTGGGTCAAGAGCAATGAAACAGTCCACCCGCTCACCGGATCGGACCTGGCGCAACTCAAGCGAAGAGCGGAGTTCAATGAAGAGACCCGCTTCAAAGAGCTGTATCCCAAGAGATCACTGCGCGAGAAGGAAACGATCGACGGCCACGAAGCTTACGTGATGGAAGCCACGGGAGTCGATGGGGTTCAGGAGAAAATGCTTTTTGACGTCCAGAGCGGGCTCCTGCTCCGGAGGATCATCTTCAATGAAACCCCGCTCGGCCTGCTCCCCAGCCAAACCGATTATGAAGATTACCGGGATGTAGAGGGGATCAAACAGCCGTTTACAGTCCGGACGACCGGGCCGACCCTCGTTCAGACCGAGAAACTCACTGAAATCAAATTCAACCAGCCCCTCGACGACGGCAAGTTTGATCAGCCGGCTGTCGAGAAGAAAACGGGCTCATCCGAGTAGGAAGAGCTGGCGTTGCATCTCGGAGCCGCTCAAAAGGGACGCCTGACAAAATCGGCCGTGAATGAGCGGCTCACCGCGGGGAAAGCACCGCCGAGGGGCGGGATATGTAAATTGCATTTTGCACAGGTGGGATTTATGATGGAGGTTGAATTCCCGTTCGATCGAACGAGTCAAAGCGCAAAGGCGTAGCTCTTGTTGGGATTGGTCCAAGGAGACTTCTCATGAATGACGACCTGGTGATTGCAGGAAAGACATTTCACTCGCGCCTCATTGTGGGCACGGGGAAATACCGGAGTTTTCCGGAAATGAAGCGCGCCCACGAAGCCAGCGGGGCCGATATGGTCACGGTGGCCGTGCGCCGCGTGAATCTGAGTGACCGTTCCAAGGAGTCGCTGCTCGACTATATCGACCGCGACCGGATGTTCATTCTTCCGAACACGGCCGGGTGCTACACCGTGGACGAAGCGGTTCGAACGGCGCGCCTGGGGCGGGAAGCAGGCCTTTCCCACTGGGTGAAACTGGAAGTCATCGGCGACGAGAAGACCCTGTTCCCCGATGTGATGGGGCTGATTGAGGCGACCCGAATTCTGGTGAAGGAAGGGTTTGTGGTCCTGCCTTACACCAACGACGATCTCATCATCGCCAAGCGGCTTATCGACGCGGGGGCTTCCGCGGTCATGCCGCTCGGCGCGCCCATCGGCAGTGGCATGGGCATCCAAAACCCCACCAACATCCGGATCATGCGCGAGATGATTAGCGGGGTGCCTCTTATCGTGGACGCCGGCGTCGGAACGGCGAGCGACGCGGCCCTTGCCATGGAACTCGGTGCGGATGCCGTGCTGATGAATACGGGAATTGCCTGCGCCCAGGATGCAGTCCTGATGGCCGAGGCGATGAAACATGGGGTGATCGCCGGCCGACAGGCCTATCTGGCAGGTCGGATCGAGAAGAAGCTGTATGCGACGGCCTCCAGCCCGCTGGCGGGTGTGGTGCGGTAAGGGAAGTTGTCGGTTCTCAGTTGCCAGTGCCCAGTTGCCAGTGCTCAGTTGTCAGTTCTCAGATTTAACAGCTCAGAGAATAGATGACTGCAATGACCAGTCATCTGACCGCTCTTGGTTTTCTAGATTTCTGATGGGTCATGCATCGGAAGGCCTTAACCAGGGGGTCCGCAAGCAACAGAGGATTGTCAAATAAATCGACCCTTCTGCTCACTGGCAACTGGGAACTGAGAACTGACAACTGATTTTCTCACCCCACAAACTCCACGCGGACACGCTTGGGGAGGATCTTCTTTTTGAAGCCCTCGTTGAGGAGCAACTGAACGGCCCGCCGGCCGTCCTTGCCATAGTCGAGAGTCAGGTCGTTCACATACATCCCCACGAACTTATCCGCCAGCTCCTTACTCATATCCCGGGCGAACTGCATGGCATAAGTCAAGGCCTCATCGCGGTGGTCGAGCGCGTACTGAATCGAGGCTTTCAGCAAGCGGGAAACCTCCCGAATCGTTTCCAAACCCAAATCTTTTCGAATGGCGTTGCCGCCCAGGGGGAGGGGAAGTTGGTGGCGGTCGTACCACCATTCGCCCAGATCCAGGATCTTGTGAAGCCCTTCCCGGGCGTGGGTGAGCTGACCTTCGTGGATGAGCAGGCCCCCCTCCACCAATCCATGCTTGACGGCATCAATGATCTTGTCGAACGGGACGACCACGTGCTCAAAATCGGGTTCGTAAAGCTTTAGAGCGAGGAACGCGGTTGTCATCAGGCCGGGAATGGCGATGCGTTTTCCCTTGATGTCCTCGGGCGGGAAAGCCTTGCTGGCGACGACCAAAGGCCCGTATCGCTCGCCCATTGAAGAACCGTGTGGCAGCAAGGCGTAACGGTCTGCAATATGCGGGTATGCCGAAAAGGAGATGGCGGTGACTTCGTAGATGCCCTCCAGGGCTTTCGAGTTCAGGGTTTCGATATCGCCCAGGGTGTGATGAAACCTCAGATTTCCGGTGGGAAGCTTGTCGGTGGCGAGTGCATAGAACATGAAGGCATCATCGGAATCCGGGCTGTGCGCGATGTGGATATCGACCGGGTTGCTCGAAGGTGAAGGTTTCGTCATAACGACCTCAGGAATGGAAATGCGAACCGACCTCGCTGGTGCAAAGAACAATGTCCAGAATGAAAAAGAGAGGAATGCATTATAACGAATAGTTTGCCATTTGAGAAAACTATGGAGTCTGTGGGCCAGTCTTGTTTGAGCAGGGTCTTCTCTAACGCGGAGGGCTCTCTGCGTTCTCAAAGAATTCCAGAAATTGACTGAGGATGAGTTCCTTGGAAAGGCGGGAGGGAAGCAGGATTCCCTGGTCGTCAGTCAGGGCAAGACGGGGGTAAAGGACGGCGAGGGAGTCGAATCGCCATCGCGCGTCGGTCCGGTCCTCCCTTCCATTCAATCGGTTCACAAGGGGTGCCAGGTCAATTCGCGGTCGCTTGGAGAGGGTCTTGGTTTCAAACCAGGTGACGATATGATAAAAGAACTCGCAGCGCAACCCGTCCTCACCTTCCAGAAAGGTTAATAGCCGGTCGTGCCGGCACGCATTGAAGCGCGACGTCAATGGAAATACTTCACGCGCTTCCATCACCGAGAGGCCGGCCTCCGGGTACTCATGAAGGGTGGCCGCTCCCCCCGCCAGGGCGCTTCGCGCCGCGGCGAGCCTGGCAAATTCCTCCTCATACAGTTCCCGGTAACGAGTCTGAAAGGTATTAAAAAGACCCGGGAGTTCGCCCAGCAGGGTTTCATAAATCAGTTGGTACTTCTGCGTTTCATCGAGCTTTATAAAATGTGCCCTTAAAGGGGAACGTTGAGGATCTTCAAAGGCGGAAACGACCAGATCGAACTGAACGGCCGCGGGAGTGGTAAACCAGCCGAAATCTCCCGCTTCAGCAGCGCGGATCAAGAACTCCTTGTGAGGAAGCGCCGCATGAGGATGCATCGCGGTCCAGCAGGACAGCAGTCCGTCGGTGTCGAAATGATTATTGCTGACAAATTCGATGTTCTCGAAAAGGCGATCAGCGTAAGGGTCGACGGCGAGATTAAGCGCAATCTCTGTGGAGGTGTCGGCCTTCAGATGTTCAGGAGTCTGGTTGTTGGGCCAATGACTGAGATTAACACGACATTCCTCAACGCCATCAACCACCATGGTGTGCGATGGATTGATCCCGCTATGATAGAAGAGAAACTTCATGGGCCATCCTTCAAATACAGTTGAGTTCGGTTTGAGTGCATGAGTAGAGGAGGATGAGTCGCCTCGCCCTGCATGACTTCTAAAAAACGACTTACTAGCACGAGCCTGCCACCATCACCATCCTACAACAAAAAAGCTTCCCGCATTGGATATCATGTACTGCGCTTGATGTACCGGATTCGAATCCCTTCTTGGAAGAGGATAACGCGGAAAAACTCTCCCCGGCGTAAATATTCTTTCCGTTACAAATTTGACAATTACCGTTATGAATAACGAAAACCGTTAACCGCAAAAGATCCCCGCCGTTCGTCAATCGTCACAAATTGTATGACTTGGTCTTTTGGCACCCCATTTGCCAATGAGTCTCTGTTGATTTTATTGGAGGAATCAACGTGTGCTCATCTCTGGTCCCGGAAACAAGACCTATGGGGCTCGTCACAATTCTGACACACCTTTGAAATATTTTTGTTAAGTGTCTGATGTAAAAAATGACATGTACGATGCGAAAGGGAATGACGATGAAGCGGCAGAAGCAAATGAAGACGGGATCAACAAGAAGGTTGATTCATAGTTCCTCTCATAAATCCGGTCTACCAGTGACCCATAAACTGGGAAAGGAAAATGAAATGAAAAACAATTGGAAAGCTCTTTTGACTTGCACTGCAGTTGTGGCACTGGTCCTCTTGATGGGAACTTCGACCTTCGCCGCAAACGTCACTCAAACCCTGACCATCAATGCCACGGTGGCCGCCCGGGCGGAATTAACGCTGGCTCCGGCGACGATCAGTTTTGCCGACGCCAGTCCGGCGACCACGCCGAGCATCACGGCCAATTCCCCGGTCACCGTGACGGCGAATGTGCGCACTGCAAAAGCATCGACAGCAACTCTGACGGCTCTGGCTGGCACCGATCTCACCTCAGGGACGGATACCATTCCGATTACAGCCGTCACTTGGACAGCGTCAGCGTTGCCGTTTATTGCGGGGACCATGAGCCATACCTCCGCGCAAAGTGGTGCGACGTTCAGCGCAGGCAGCGGTTCTTATAGCGGGACATACACTTTCACGTTGGCCAATAGCTGGAATTATAACGTCGGCGCTTATGCCGCGACAGTGACTTATACATTGACCGCTCCATAAAAGATATCTTCCAGGTTTTACCGGCGGCCGGATTTGAATCGGAATGATCTTAACCAAACGAATCTCGGAGGACATCATGAAACAATCTTATAAGACCTTGTTGAGCTTCGGGGCGGTGGCGTTGATGGTCCTGTTCATCAGCTCCTCAGTTTTTGCCGCATCGAGCCCAGCCACCCTCACAATCAACGCGACCGTTGCGGCCCGGGCCGAGTTAGTGCTGGCGCCGACGACGATCAACTTTGCAGACGCGAGTCCGACCACGACCGCTTCCGTTCCTGCAGATAACCCCGTGGCTGTGACCGCGAGGATCCGTACTGGGAGAGCGACTGCAGCAACGCTAACAGTTACCTCCGCTGCAGATTTGACCGCAGGCACGGACACCATTCCGATCAGCAATGTCAGTTGGACCGCCTCCGGCGCGCCTTTTATCGCCGGGACCATGAACAAGGCAACGCCGCAAAGTGCCGCGACCTTCGCTAACGGCAGTGGATTGTTCGGCGGGACGTTCAATTTTTTCCTGGCCAATAGCTGGACCTACAATACCGGCGCTTACACAGCAACGGTTACCTATACATTGACCGCCCCATAAAGGCGGCTGCGGCTGGCTTCGATAGAGACAGCAGCGGGACGATTGCAGAAACGCTCCCGCTGCTCCATCTATCACTCTTAAGAGATGCGCGCCTGAGAGGAAGACGCCCATGAGACCCGATAGGCAGAACAAGCCAGAACCAAAGGGGATGGGCAGGTTCAAGCAGCAGACGATCGCGGGAATGGTGATCGCGATCGCCCTGCTGATTGCGAGTCCACTTTCCCAAGCCCAGACCTTGTCTCTGAACGTGAATCCCAGTTCGATTAGTTTCGCGGATCAAAATCCTACTAACTTCCCCAGTATCTCGGCGAGCGCGATCGTGCAGGTGCAAGTCACCGCTTCCTGGGGCAATGGGACCTGGTCGGTCACAAGCCTGGCTGGCGGCGATCTCTTAAACTCCGACGGGAGAAGCGTGATTCCAATTTCCAATATGCGCTGGACCGCTTCGCGGGCCAGCGGCAGCTGCTCCGGGGGATGTACTTGCATGGGGGGGACAGCCAGTAAATCGAGCCCGCAACATATCCTCAACGGGAGTGGCTATACCGGGTTCCTTGGATTTGGTAGTTATACCTGCAATGTTAACTTCACACTCGTGAATGACTGGAGTTACAACACGGGGTCCTATTCCCAATCGCTCACGGTCACCGCGGCAAATCCGTAAACGGATTCCCCGGAGTTGTCCTTGGGTTCGAGAGATCCGATTGGATTGGGTGTCTCGCGGTTTTCTGTGGGGGATCCCGGTCCTCTCTGATCCTTATTCCTTGTCGCCATTCGACAACCCCATATTGACTTAATCTAAACGCGCTTTTCCCAGTCCCTTACTTGGGGGGCTAAGATGTCTTCATTTTGATGATGAGTGCTGCCATTTAAACCATCCCTAAAGTGATCTCTAGCACCTCGTCGCTTGGCCCAAAATCGTCACAATTTTGACATCCCTTCCTCAGAAGTTACAACTCCTCCCTTTCCTTTCAAGTTCTGAAATGTCACAAAAATGTTAATTTATGACCTTTAGTTAGAAAGGCTTAGATCGTCGGACCCCAATGAAATCAGGGTCTCTTGAAGGGTCTACTCTCCGGCCCTATCCATCCCCAAGGAATCTCCCTACCGTCACATTTTTGTCATATGAAAGTTGTAAAACATGACTGTGATTATCGAGAGGGGTTTAACAGTGGACTTGACAGAGCAAAATTCGACAAAGCAAGCGGTGATCAGCAAGTCCAGTGTTAAGCCCCTTGATGAGTCCGAGAAAAAACAAATTTCATTCAAACAAGAGGAAAACATGAAAACCAATTCGAGTCCCGCCAGGAAGATCTTTACAATTCTTGCTGTGATGGGGGTGGCAGCCATGATGACCGGCTCCACACTTTTTGCGGCCACACAAACCTTAACCATCAATGCTACGGTATCCGCTCGTGCGGAGTTGACACTATCCCCTTCAACGATCAATTTTGTGGATTCAAGTCCCACTGGCACGCCAACCATCACCGCTAACTCCACGGTGGCCGTGACGGCCAACGTGCGGACAGCGGCAAACAGCAAAGCGACGCTCCTGGCGGCAGTGAGTGGAGACCTGATGTCGGGGACTGACTCCATCCCCGCGAGCAATGTCAGTTGGACCGCTTCGGCGGGTCCATTCATTGCCGGAACCTTGAACAAGACCACGGCGCAGAGTGCGGCCAATTTTGCAAACGGGAGCGGGTCGTACAACGGAGTTTACACTTTTACCCTGGTCAACAGCTGGACCTACAACACAGGGAGTTATGCGGCGACGGTGACCTACACCCTGACCGCTCCATAGATTTTAGCTTTCAAAACTTGAACAAATAATCCTTATGGAGACCAACATGAAGAACTTTTGGAAGACCCTGATAACGATTACAGTAATTGCCGGCGCCGCGCTCATCCTGAGCACTGCAGCTTTCGCTGCATCCGACAGCAAGACGCTGACCATCAATGCCACCATTTCGGCTCGCGCCGAGCTGGTGCTTTCGCCCACGACGATCAACTTCGCTGATAACAGTCCGACGTCGGTAGCTTCCGTTGCCGCCGACAACCCCGTCTCGGTGACCGCCAGGGTACGCACGGGAAAAGCGACCGCAGCGACATTGACGGTTGCTTCCCCTACCGATCTGACTTCGGGTTCGGATACCATTCCGATCAGTGCAGTGAGTTGGACCGCGACCGGCGCGCCATTCATCGCCGGGGCGATGAACAAAACGACCGCCCAGAGCGCGGCGACCTTTGCCAATGGCAGCGGTTCGTTCACCGGCTCATTTAATTTTGTCCTGGCGAATACCTGGGCTTACAATACCGGGAGCTATACGGCCAACGTTACGTATACGCTGACCGCCCCCTAGTTCTCCTGCTGCGGGTTCGGTGATGTGCGGACAGCGGGATGGTGATGACCTCCCCCGCTGTCCCGGTTTTTTCGAAGGAAAGATAGGTCAAGCGATGCTAAAAAAGACGGAAACAAAAATTTTGATGGGGATCGCGGTTCTGGCGGCGGTCTGCATGTGGGGTTCGCCGTCTTACGCTGCAGTTAATTTCACGCTCACGATAACTCCGTCCACCATCAGTTTTCCTGATGCCAATCCAACCACGACGGCCCAGATTCCAGCCAACTCCTCAGTGGCGATAAAAGTGACGACGAGTTATGCGACTAACACGAATTGGTCGGTTCACTTTTTGGCCAATGGCGATCTGAGGAATAGTGTTGGCACGAGCACGATTCCCATCGCCAACATCACTTGGACTGCAACGCTAACCGGGAATTCCTGTCTGCAAGGTTGCAGCTGCGTGGCAGGGACCATGAGCTCGACGGCCGCACAGGATGTGATTCGAGGGCGCGGGAACACTCCTACGAACGGTTTCAATTGCAATACCAATTTTCTGCTGAAGAACCAGTGGGGTTACATCACAGGCTCATACACTCAGACGATTACTGTGGTCACCGCATCGCCATAAACACCTCCCCTCTGCCCCGGGGCCCTGAGAAATGCGGGTATCCGTGAGGGTGAGGCCTTTGAAGTTCGCGTATGTCCTCCGTTCGATTGTTGAAGAGCAAGCGCAGAGAAATGATTCGGCCGGCCCAAGCGATGAACCGTTCTGTGATGATTTTCCGCCCACTCCCCTCACCCCCTGTCGCCTCGTTTGTCTGACCCAGAGCTTGATCGGCAAGGTTTCTTTTTCACGGTTTTCTTGGTTCACCTTCAGGGGGTTAACAAATTACCAGAGGGAAGAGCCACAAATTGTCAATGATGGAATCTCACGGAATTCCCTTAATGTGCTCAAAAAGAAAGAGATGTTCGATTGGAGGGTGGTTTGCATATGCATATAGGATGGTCTGCATTGGGTTAATGTCCCGCCATCCAAAGGATTGTAACCGGCCGTGGCCGGGTCCCTCGATTGAGCTGAGGCGAAGCGGGCGTCCCAGATAAGACTTTTCGCTTCAGGATAGACCTTTTCGTTGCCAGGTGGGTTTTGAAATCTCGCTTCCTACCAGCGCCGCACGCTCTGCTGCAAAAAATTCTGCAACCTCCAGTGGATGTTAAAGTTTTGAGACACTTTTTTCGGACAATGCAGCGTAGTGAAAGTGGCAGGATCGGAAGTGGAAAGAGGTAAGTCGAGTTGAATAAAGAAATCAAGGGGATCCAGGGAAGTTCAAGCAGGGATAAGGAAGGAAAGATGCAAGGAAGAGAAACAAAGAAAAGCAGAGGGGGACGGCAAGGGGCCTCGGTGGCCGGGCTGTCAGGGCTACTGCTGGTGGCCGCTATGATCTTCGGATCAGGAATCACCCTTCGTGCGGATGTCGCCATCGGGGTCTTCCCGATCCGCGCGGAGCATGAGGTTCAGGCGGGACAGACCAAGACCGACGGGATCACGGTCGACAATGACTCGGCAGAAAACATTCATATGCGCGTCACGGTGGCGGATTGGTATCTCACACGCGATGGAAACCCCACCTTCGTGAAAAAGGGCAAGTCTCCCGAGTTCTCGATGAGCGAATGGATTGTGGTGAATCCCGCAGAATTCGTCGTGCCTCCTCACGGTCATCAGATCATCCGTTACACGTTCACGGTTCCCAAGGATACCCCCGACGGTGGATATCACACAGCCATCATGATTGAGTCGGTTCCCAATATTGCGCCGGGACAAGACGCGCATGCCGCTTACTTGAACGCCCGGGTTGGCGCCATTATTTACGACCGCGTGGGAAAGACCACGCCGCAGGGAACCATCACCGCTCAGCAGGTGGTGATTGACCAGAAAGACACGGGCCAGGTGGGAGTCCAGATCACTTTGAAGAACAGCGGTTCCTCTCATTTCCGATTCAAGGGAGAAAGCAAGATCATCGACAAACAGGGAAAGGTGATTGAGACCCTGCCGATCAATGACTCCGTGGTCCTCCCCCAGTCGGAACGGGACGTTTTCGTCCCGGTCAAAGGAATCCTTCCCACCGACGGATTTACGATTGTCAGCAGCCTGGACATTGGACTGAAAGAACTGCTCGAAGCAGAGACCCGAGTGGAGCCGAATCCTTCAAGTCAGCCGGAAGTGAAAAAGTAAATTCTTACAATGACGACCAACGGAAAGACCTCATCACAGTCGCGGCGCCGGACGCCAGGATTCATTTGCGCCGCGGTTATGGTGTGCCTCCTTTTGGCCCCGGCTCAGGTCCTTCGAGGTGAAGAGGCCGGCGGCGCCACAGTCCAGTTCCAGTTCAATAACAATGCCACCGGCGCGACTTCCAGTATCCTCAACAACCCGCTCTTCTCCCTGGCGATTCCAGGATATACGAATGCGGATCTGAGGGTGGACACCTACCAGTTCATTCCGAATTGGGGCCTGCTGAAAACCTCTTTCGACGTGGCCAACACCAACGACTCTCTCCGTCCCAGCCGGGGAATGCTTGAATTGTCGGACTATCATCTTGGAGAATGGAAGTTTGATATTGCGGCAGGGGACCAGCCCTTCGCCGCTTACAACATCGACTTTGGGTTGAATTCCCTGTTTAACCCGTTTGCCTATCTGCGCGGTGGGCGAGTGACCACCTCGACCGACCACGTGTCGTTTACGGTTTTTGGAGGGCGCACCGCCGCGATGAATGGGTTTTTCGGCGAGTCGCTGCGTCTGAGCGAAGAAAGTATCATGGGAGCCCGTGGGGTGTTCACTCCCTCGTCGAAATTGAAGATCGGTGCCAGTCTGGTCCACACCAGCGCCCCGGAGAACTCCACCGACCAAATGATTCCTCAGTCCGATACCATGGCGACGTTGGATGTGCTGTACCAGCTGAATCCCCATGTTCAATTTCTGGGAGAATCTTCGCTTTCCAAATTTTCCGGCTCCCCCGACACCGAGCATCGCGACGGAATGGATCTCTCCTATCTGTTTGGCACCAAGATCAAGGGCGTGCGGGGCAGTGCGGAAGTCACCTGGCAGAGGATGGGGCCCAATTATCTTCCGCTCAACTTCTTCAATCTGGGAGATCGCGAAGGACTCTTCAGCTCCGCGGATTATCAGGTGAATCACAAGCTGTCTTTGTACGGGGCGTTCAATCGTTTCCACACCAATCTGCTCGATTCTCACACCCAGACCGGACTTCAAGTCAACAACCAGTTCATCGGGGCTCGGTATGTTTTGCTCCCTCACAGCACCCTTAATATTCGTGTAGGGAACGCCGGGGTCGAATCCAGCGCGTTCAGTCCCAATTTTGTTTCCACTCACAGCCACACCCTGGACCTCGAGTTCCTTCAACAGTTTCGAGCCTGGCGGTTCCTGGCGCGTTACATGGACAGCCGCGACCTTGATTTCACCACCGCTTTCCAGCACAGCTTGCGCCAGCGGGTGGAGTTCGAGGTGCGCAGGACGTGGAAGAACGGGACCAACCTCTGGGTCTCCGGTGGCACGCTGCGCGAGGCGCAGCAGCAGGTGGAGGACAACAAACACTTGAGCCTGGTGGGAAGCGCCGGATTCACCTGGAACGTGCGACCCACTTTGTCGTTCTATTCGGAGCTGAACTGGAACCAGGATGTGGCCGTGGTGCGGACCTCGAGCTTCAACAACACTTCATTAAACAGCGGCGTGAGTTGGGCGCTCCCCCACGGAGTCCAGTTTTCGGTGAACGGCCAGTACAACCGCTCCAGCAACAAGATCAACCTCCTGGACTTCTACACGCTGTCTCCCGACAATGTCAGCGACCTCCAGAACCTCCTGCTCAACCAGCAGCTCAACCGGTACCAGTTCACCTTTAGGATCCAGAAGACCTTCCGGTGGGGAGAGCGCCCTCAGGAAATCCTGCTCAGAGAATCAGGCGCTTCGGCGCTGGCGGGCCGACCTCATGATTTTGGAAACATCGCGGGACTGGTCTTTAACGACCTCGACCGGAACAGTCTGAAGGACAACAAGGAAACGGGCGTTTCCAACGTTACGGTCGTTCTTGACAAGCGGGTGAAAGCTTCGGTGGATGAGCAGGGCCGGTTTGAATTCAAGAATGTCCCGGTCGGAAAGCACACCGTGGAGTTGGATCTGCTCACCCTGCCGGCGACCTTCGACGCCGGGGCCAATACCCGGGTGGCTGTCAACGTCGCGAAACGCGCGACCGCCGATGTTCAGTTTCCGCTGTTGGAACTCGGAAAGGTTTCGGGAAAGGTCGTCCTCGTGAACGGGATGGACTCCAATGGTCTTCGTAAGGAAATTGGAGAAAGCAAAGTCCCTGAACTGCCGGGGACGAGTATCATCATCCTCCTGAATGAGACTTACAAGGTAACCTTTACCGATGGGGACGGAGAGTTCGAGTTCAGCAACATCCCGAGCGGTGAGTACCGCGTCCGCATCGATCGCGGCACGCTGCCCGAGTTCTCTTCAGTCGATTCCGAGGAAGTGCAAGTGGTTCGAATTGCACCCGGCGAGAAGCTCTCCAACCTAAAGTTTGTGGTCAAGCTCAATCCTCGCCCGAATCGCCGTCTCCTGGTGGCGTCCCAGACCATGCCGCAACCTCCGAAGGCGGAGCCTGACACAACCGCCGTCGTCAACTCCGGGGCGAGAAAACGAGTCCGGTCTGAAGTGGCACAGAATGGAAAGTCGCCCGCAGAGAATCGCACTGGGAAAGCGACCTCAAGTGTTTCGGCGCTCGCGGGCGGCAATGGACCCACTCTCGAAGACATCGATCGGTGGTCGAAATCAGCGCAAAACGGGATCGTGATCCATAAGGTCCGGACCGGGGAAACCCTCGAGATTCTGGCGCTGAAGTACTACCAGACGAAAACGAAATGGACGCTGATCTTCAATGCCAACAAGGATCAGATCGGCGCCTCCAAGAAATTGCAGCCCGGCCAGGAGTTGAAGATCCCGGTGGAGCCGGAGCCGGTCTCGAGACTGAATAGGACGACAGGTCATGGCCCCGCAAGGGTTCACGTGGTCCAGCCGGGAGAAACACTCGGAAGTCTCTCCATGCGATATTACAAGACCGAGACCAAGTGGAACCTGATCTATGAAGCGAACAAGGCGCAACTGGCCGCTTCCAAGATTCTTCGTGTCGGACAGAAAATAACGATCCCTGTCGACCCCGAATTGGCGAAGGCGGTGGCTCCTGATAAGAATGTGAACACCTCGAGTACTCTGGGAGCGTCCTCCGCCGACTCTTCCGCTGCCCCCGCGCCCTCGCCCGGCACCGGGAACGATCCCCCCTCGCACTGAAGAAGATCACCTGCTTCTCTGATTGACGGATCGGCGATATCCGTTTTCCCATCTACAGCCTTTCCATTCCCGAACGAAAAGAGAAAGGCTCTTTCCATCTTTAGTGACCTGGGTTTGCTTCCAGCTTCCGACCTGCACGGCTTGATCGCCATTCACCCAGATCTTCATATCCGGATTGAAATCAAAGGCCGAAATCGTGAAGTTCGTCACGGCCGCCGTCCATACGCGCTTGAGGCGCGGAAATCCCACCAGGGGTCCTTCATTGATGTCGTAATAGATGTTGCTGGGATCCTTATCGAAAATTTCATCGAGAATCGAGAGATCCTTGGCCACAATGGCCCCGGTAAACTTCTTCGTTTTCTCCTGGATGGCCTGTTCCGGATCTTGCCCAAAGGCTGGGAGAGCCACGAGCATCACCAAAAGTACTGTGAAGCATGTCTTCCTCATGTTGACCTCCAGATCAAAGGGATTTCAAGAATCTAAGGGGTGGCCTCTGGAGACTCTCCCGAGCGCTTCAAGGCCCACACGATTTCTTCAATAACGTCCGGGTCGTCTTCTCTTTGTTGTTGAACCCGCACCGCCTCGATTCCTTCGACGGTGCCGATTTCGCTCAGGGCCCAAACGGCGTGTTGCCGGACCAGGGGCTCTGGATGAGAGAGCGCCCGAGCAAGAACCGGAACCGCTTCGGCCGAATGGCTGTTTCCAAGGGCGACGGCGACATTGCGCAGGAAGCCTGCATATCGGGCACGCTGGATGGGGCTCTCTTTGAAACGGCGGTTGAATTCTTCCTGGGTCAGGGTCAAGAGCTCTGCCAGCCGCGGGGTGAGATTGCCGGCGGCGGGTCGGAAGTGCGGATCCGCAGTCGGCACGGCGAACCGGTTCCAAGGGCACACTTCCTGGCAGTCGTCACAACCGAAGATGCGGTTACCGACGAGACGACGAAACTCGCGGGGAATGGGGCCCCGCAGTTCGATGGTCAGGTAAGAAATACACCTTCGGGAATCAACCACGAAGGGGGCGACAATGGCGCGTGTTGGACAGGCTTCCAGACACCGTGTGCAGGTCCCACAGAAGGTTTTCTTGGTGCTGTCTGCCTGAGACCGCTGCTGCCGGGCAGAGTCTGATCTGGGTTCTGCCCTTCTGCCCACCCTGGAGGGACCGATGGCTGGGTGTTGGAACGGCGGATCGTAAGCGCTCTCCTCAAACGAGTGCGTCGAGAGTATCTCTCCCACAAAAATCCAGGAGCCGATCTCCGTGGTGATCAAATTTGCGTTCTTGCCGATCCATCCGATCCCGGCGCGCTCGGCCCACCATTTGTCGAGTACTGGACCGGTGTCTACATAGGACAGAAATGAGGCACGGGGGAGAAGGGACGAGACAAACGTTTCAAGTTCGCTCAGCTTCTGTTTTACAGTGAGGTGGTAGTCTCGCCCCCACGCATAGCGCGAAATGACGCCGGTGTCGCTGTCGCCTCTGTTGTTTTCCGGGGAATAGTAGTTGATGAGGACGGAAAGGACCGACCGGGCATTTTCCAGGACAACCCGCGGATCGATGCGCCTCTCCGGCGCGCGGCTCATGTACTTCATCCCGCCTTGAAACCCGTCTTCCAGCCATTTGAGAAATCGCTGCTGCGAGAGCGCATCGATGGGCTCCGCCCGTGTGATGCCGCATTTGAAGAAACCAAGCTCTCTTGCCCGGGTCTTTATTTGTTGCGAAATGCTCACGGGAGGATATTAGAGGTTTTCAAAAAAATCAGCGAATTCTGTGGCGCACCGGAAAGGTCCGAGAGAGCTTCCGTGACCGGAAGCGTCCCCCGGAGGACGTCGCCCTTCAGCCAAAAACCCATTTAATACTTCGGTACGGTTGGATCGACCTGGTCACTCCAAGCCAGGATGCCTCCCTTGAGATTCTTCACCTTGGCAAATCCCGACTTGCGGAGAAAATCACACGCCTTGGCGCTCCTTATCCCGCTTTTGCAGTGCGCCACGATCAGATGGGCTGAATCCAGCTCGTTGATGCGCACGGGAAGGTCTCCCAGGGGTATGAGGTGAGAGTTGGGGATTCGGCAGATCTGGAATTCATGGGGCTCCCGGACATCGAGGATGAACACCGGGTCATTGCGGTCGATCATTTGCTTCAGGGTGGGTGCGTCGATTTCAAAGTCAGAGTGTGCAGACATTTCCTGGTCCTTTGCTTTTTGTTGTGGAATTCCACAGAATTGTTCGTAATCGATCAAACGGTGGATGGAGCGATTCTTTCCGCACATGGGGCACTCCGGATCCTGGCGCAACTTCAACTCGCGGAACTTCATCTTCAGCGCGTCGAACAACAGCAGTCGCCCGGCAAGAGTGTCTCCTTTTCCCAGAATCAACTTGATCGTTTCATTGGCTTGAATGCATCCGATGATCCCCGGGAGAACCCCTAGAACGCCGCCTTCGGCACAGCTCGGTACCAGTCCCGGCGGAGGCGGTTCGGGATACAAACAGCGGTAGCAGGGCGCATCCGGCATTCCAAAAATGGACGCCTGACCCTCGAAACGGAAAATGGAGCCGTAAACATTGGGTTTCCCAAGCAGGATGCAGGCATCATTCACCAGATAGCGTGTTGGAAAGTTATCGGTTCCATCGACGATGATGTCGTAATCCTTGAAAAGATCGAGGGCATTTTCGCTGGAGAGTTTGATTTCATACCCCACGATTTTGATCTCCGGGTTTATCCCCTGGAGCCGCTCCTTGGCGGACAGCAGCTTGGGCCGCCCGACATCTGCCGTCGAATGGATGACCTGGCGCTGGAGGTTAGTGAAGTCGACGACATCAAAGTCGACGATCCCGAGGGTCCCGACCCCGGCGGCCGCCAGGTACATTCCCAATGGGGCTCCCAAGCCCCCGGCGCCGATGGTGAGGACTTTCGCGGCCTTGAGCTTCAGCTGGCCTTCCATTCCGACCTCGGGAATGATCAAATGCCGGCTGTAACGCAAGATTTCATCGTTCGACAATTTCATCTGCCTGGCAGACTCGGCGATGGCGTCCGCCACCGCGGAAGAACCCCCCGCAATCGACGGGATGATGGAAATTGTCTCGCCCCCGTTAAGCGGCGTCGCCTCTTTTTGAAGGTACCGGATATCATCGTCGTTCACATAGATGTTGATGAAGCTGCGCAGCTTCCCGTCGTCGGTGTACAAATGTTTCTTCAAGTCGCCGTATTGTGTTGTTAAAGAACGCAAGGCGTCACTTACCGTCGGAGCGTCCACCTCCACCGAGTCCTTCTTACCCGCATACGGGCGAAGGGGGGTGGGGATCAGAATCTTTACTGCCATAGGTTTATCTCCAGTTAGCGAACAGCTGTCAGCTGATCGCTTCTCTCTCAAATCTCCATCAATCTCTCAGACTCAAATCTTTCTCGCGCGACATCAGTTTCCCAACACGTGACCTCTTTCGGCTGACCCTGGTCTACCGAGACGATCACATAGGAGTACCCGCTGCTTGCCACGCGCAAATCATACTTCGAGGGAGCGGCGGGGTGATCCGGATGGGAATGATAGAACCCTATGATTGAGAGGGAACGTGAACGGGCCCGCTTTTCTGTTTCGAACAAGTCTCGCGGATCAATCACATACCGATTGCGCAGTCCCCGCTCATCCTCATCAATACCCAAGGCCGCAGCGGTCTCCCTTTCAAAACTGTTGGGCAGACGGACGATTTCTCTCACTTCCTTGTCCCCATTCCCGTCAGCGAGCCCTACCAGGGCGCCACAACACTCATTGGGATAGGTCTCACGAGCATGCTGTCTGATGCCCTCGAGTTGTTCCGCTTTTACCTTGAGAGTCATTCCGGTCCACTCAATAAGGATTCCACACCTGAACATCACCCGTTGAGGCGTCGCATCAGCCTCGGCTCAGTTTGTCCCTTGAATCAACCCGGGTTCGTCGTCGCGCCCGGGCGGTGCGTTACCTTCAAATATCCTCGTCCCAAAACCTTTCGCTCAGGTACTTGTCACCGCCATCGCAGAGGATGGTCACGATGACCCCTTCTGAGACGCGCTTAGCCACTTCCAAAGAAGCCACAATCGCGGCCCCGGAAGAGATCCCGATAAACATGCCCTCTTCGCGAGCGGCCCGCTTCACCATACGATAGGCTGCTTCGGTTGAGATCTGCAACTCCCCATCCGCCAGGCTGCGGTCATAAATTCGGGGCACAATAGCCGTGGCCATGTGCTTCAACCCCTCCAGCCCATGAAAGGGTGAATCCGGTTGGAACGAGATACACTGGATGGCGGGGTCGAACTCCTTCAGACGACGGCTGGTTCCGACGAAAGTCCCGCTGGTTCCGAGCCCCGCGACAAAGTGAGTGACGCGATGGTCCGTCTGTTCCCAGATTTCGTTGCCCGTGGTCTTGTAATGCGCCCGCCAATTAGCCTCGTTGTCGTATTGATCCGGATAGAAATATAGATCCGGACTTTGCGCAAAAAGTTTCCTTGCCATCCGGATGGCGCCATCGGAACCCTCTTGGGGGCTGGTCAGAACCAGTTCTGCCCCATAGGCCTTGAGGATCCGTTTTCGTTCTTCGCTCGCATTCTGCGGCAGGCACAATCGGACCCGGTACCCTTTGACGGCGCAAATCATGGCGTAGGCGATCCCGGTGTTTCCTGAAGTCGCATCCAGGAGGATTTTTCCCGGCTTCAGTCTCCCGCTCCGCTCCCCTTCGAGGATCATGTTCAGGGCGGGGCGATCCTTCACCGAGCCTCCCGGGTTAAACCACTCCGCCTTCCCATAGATCTCCACCGCTGAGGGCAATTCACCGGCGACGCGCGTCAGGCGGATGAGGGGGGTCGCTCCGATTCTCGAGAGCAGGTCGGCCTGTGTCACCGGTTTTTCAAGATCAGTCACTCGCGTCATAGCTCCCGAGAATCCTCCGGGAAGAAACGGGGAATGAACACCTGTCTCCTCGTCCCGCCAGGGCCTTCGGGGCACCCCGGACAGGGGTAGCCCGCATGCTCACTTCTGAAAACGGACATTATAACATGCCACTCCGCAGAACCCCGTGTAATAATTTGTAAGCCGACAGAGGGGCATTCGTAAACACTGCGGCTCACTGAATCGTTGTCTTGGAGGGTTGAACGTTCGATGGCGGGGTAAGTGAGGCGTGATGGTGAATCAACAGCCAGCCCTCGTCCCGGTGCATAAAGAGGTTCGTGGAAAAGGCTTGAGCGGTTTCCACGCCCTCGCCGAAGCGGTTGGTTATATTCTCAAGACAGCACACCCAGGCCAGAATACCCTCAATTCTCACGGTGACGAAGCTCAGTTGAATGCGGATTTCACGAGTGTGACGGAAAATGCGCTCCCAGCTTTCGGAAATGTTGTCCCAGCCGACAATCAGGCCCCAGCCGGGGTGGACACACTTGACCCAGTCCTCGTGCAGCCAGACTTCGGACATTTGAGAGAGGTCCAGCGCTTCGAGCGCGCCGTAAAATCGCTTATTCACCTCGAGAACCTGTAATTCGTTGTCGCTTGTCAAGAGTGCTCCCTTTTTTTCGGCGGGCGTAAGAAAATTGATCCTTCCACTCCACCGACCCGGGCTGAAAGCGGGTTTAACGGGGAAATCGCGAGGCGACGGATATCCTTCCCTCAAGGATCTTGATAGGGTCAGACAAAGATTCCTGCAGAATTGCGTTCCGAGTTTCGAACTGCACCCCGGGACTTGCGGCCGGCGCACGCCCCTCTCCCCCTGCCCCGATGACTCAAGCTGCTTTCCTCCATTATGCAGAACCTTAGATTTTAGTTAAAGTACAAGGTCTTTGCAATTGTCTTTCTCGAACGCCGGGCTGGCGGTTCTTCATGTCGGCATGACAATCTTGCAGCTGACTGCCGGCGAATGGTTCTGAGGGAGGGGCCTACTGCCGTCGAAAGGTCCTTTGAAACCTTTTGGTTCGGAAGGACGAACTTCAACAGGGAGACTTAAGGGAATTAAGCCCTCCCCGATCGAAAATCAGCGAAGCGTGGTTGGTTCCACGGTCTTTTTCAGATACGATTCAATGCTGGGAACATAAAGCTATGCGGCCTGGAAAGATATCTATTTACCTGATGTACGCCACGATCTGTTTCATCTGGGGATCGACCTGGCTGGCGATCAAGCTGGGCCTGGACGGGGTTCCGCCGCTGGTGGGAGCCGGGTTCCGCTTCGCCGTGGCGGGCTTGCTATTCCTGGTTCTGATCGTATCGCAAAAGCTATCCTTGAGATTGAATGGGGCCAGTCTCCGGTTGATCGCGATGGTGGGGGTGATGAATTTCGGCCTCTCTTACGGATGTGTCTACTGGTCGGAACTTACCATTTCCAGCGGACTGGCCTCGGTGCTGTTTTGTGTCTTTCCGTTCTTTGTGGCCCTGCTCGCCCATTACTGGTTTGACTTGGAATCATTGAGCTTGAAAAAGATTCTAGGGATTGGGTTCGGGTTTGCCGGAATTGTCGTCATCTATGCCGACGAGATCCAGTCTTCCATGGGTTCTCTTCGGGGGATGCTCGCCATGTTCGTGGCCACCCTGGCCTCCAGTATTTCCCTGGTCTATCTTAAGAAATACGGGTCGGAGTTAAACACCCTCGTCTTGAATTTCTATTCCATGGTTCTGGGAGCAGTTCTCCTGCTCCTGACGTCCCGCCTGTTGGAGCAGGGGCAGGCGATTCGCTGGTCCGGAAAGAATATTTCCGCCCTCCTTTATCTCGCGGTCTTTGGTTCCGTGGTGGCGTTTACGATGTATTTTTACTTGCTGAAACATTTGAAGGCAACCCAGATGTCTTTCGTGACCTTTATTTATCCCATCCTGGCTTTGCTGCTCGGCTCGTGGTTTCTTCATGAACGGTTGTCGAGGAATCTGGCGGTGGGGGCGGCGATGGTCCTTGGGGGAATTTTCATTTCAAATCGAGCCAGCCCGGCGGGAGCTGTGGAGCGTGTCAAGAGCGGGGAAGGGGATTCAGCGGGCTCTTAAGCTCATTCAGGTTTAGCGTTTGACTTCGATGGTGGGTTCACTTACAATGAGTTGATTGAACTGGAGGGCGATATGCCAGGAAAGCTGGGTCTGCCGGAATTACTGCTGATTCTCCTCATCGTCATATTGATTTTTGGGGGCAGGAAGATCCCAGAGATCGGCAAAGGGATTGGCGAAGGAATCAAGAATTTCAAGGACGCGATGAAGAAGGGCGATGAGAGCCCGACTGAAAAGAAATAAGTTGTCTTCCTCCCCGATTGTGACCAATCATTTGAAAGAGTTGCCTATTCCAGCCTCCATGTTTTCTGCAGAGAGAGATATGTAAGGGGAATTGCCCTCCGCTCGGTAGATGAGGGAGAACCATTCCCGAAGACGAATAGATCAAGTGCCGGTGAGTGTCATTCTCACCGGATTTTTTTTTGCCTGGGAGAAGGGACGGAATCGGTCAATCATGTTTGATTCATCTTTGGGAGGAAGGTTGAAGGCGGGACTTACTCCTGCTGACGAACATAGATGTCGCGGGCGATCTCAGGTTCGAGTGCCACCTGGGTCTCTTCGCACTGCAAAACGACGGAGGGGGATTTCTGAAAGAGCTTGACGGTCACGCCGGGAGAGATGCCGAACGCCGATAGCTTCTGGAGCCGTGGAAAATTGCGTGTGTTGATGTACGCGATTCGGCCGGTTCCGCCGATGTCCAGGGCGGTCAGGGGGAGCACCAGCGGCTTCACATCCGAGCGCGCCTGAGTGCAGCATTTTCCTTCCGGAATATCCCGGCCATGGGGGCATCGTGTGGGGTGACCCAGCAAGGTGCAGATCGAATCCGCCACTCCGACGGCGAGGGAGTGTTCAAACTCACAGGCATTGTCTTCGGCCTCCTGAATATCCACCCCGAGGACATCCATGACCAGACGCTCGGCCAGCCGGTGTCGACGGATGATTTCGCGAGCGAGCACTCTGCCGTCCGCCGTCAAATCCAATTGCTCGTCTTTTTGCTCGACCAGATGCCCGTCCAGCAGCGATTTCATCAGTTCGAAGGTAAGTGAGACTTTCGCCATGGAGGCTACTTGCTTCCAAGTCGTCCCCCCCTGCTCTTTCGCCGTCCAGACGGCTTCCAAAACCTCTTCCATCTGCTGGGTGATCATGAGTCAATGACCTGAATATGGAAATTTGAAATCTCAGCTCCGGATTCCTCAGAGCACAATTCGCAATTCCAAAACCGCAATCGCCCCTCTGCAATCCGGCCTCAGTTTTGCCCATTCCACAATCTGCTGTCCTCAATCCGCAATCCGAACTCCGAAATCCGCAATCTAAACTCCGCAATCCGAAATCGGAGATTCGCAATCCTTGCCGGGCCCTCCCATTCTATAACAACTTGCTGAATTGCGGAGCAAGGTGCAGAAGCCAGTTGAGCGTGGCTCCCGTCCCCAGGGCAATGGGAGTGATCACGAGGGCGATATAAAGGGCCCGTTTCCAGCCATGTTCCTTGATCATCATGAAGAACTGGGCTGTGCAGGGAACAAAGAGCGTCATCGTCACGAGCGCAATCACGATCTGGATGTGGTCCAGCTTTCCTGCTTCCGTGAGACGATAAAGTCCGGCGGCCCCGTAATCACGGCGCAGAAATCCGAGAATGAACGCTGTCGCGGTTTCGGCCGGCAGGCCCAACATTCGGACCACGACCGGCTCGACCGCATGAATAATGTGCTTCAAGACGCGCAACTGGTCGAGCAGGAAGAGGATAAAAGTTCCGAGCATGAAGAGCGGCACCGCTTCGCGCAGGTACCATTTCATCCGCATCCAGGTCTTAAATCCGATGTTCTTCAACTGAGGGACGCGGATGGGGGGGATTTCGAAAATGAAATCGCTGCGTTGCCCTTTCACAATTTTCGACGACAGAAAGCCGACCACGAAAACCTGCAGGGTGACGGAAGCGAAGATCGTAAACAGGGCCAGTTTCGAAACGCCGGCGGTAATTCCAAGGATGACTCCGAGCTGGGCTGAGCAGGGAATTCCCAGGGCCAGGAGCAGGGTGGCAATGATGCGCTCCTTCTTCGTGGCGAGGACCCGGGTCGTCACGGTCGCCATCGTGTCGCAACCCAGGCCGAGAATGAGAGGCAGCACCGCCTTGCCGTTCAGTCCCATGGCCCGAAAGATCCGGTCCGAGAGAATGGAGAGCCGGGGAAGATAGCCGCTGTCCTCCAGGAATCCAAAGGCCAGAAAGAAGGTCCCCACAATCGGCAAGACAATGGCGATGGCATACGGGAGGGCCATGGAAATCAACCCATAGGGGCCGACAAATAAATCATGAAAGAAGGCGATCGGCATGATGCGATCAAAGAGGATCCTGGCTGCGGGGATCACGTATTGCCCAAAGAGGGTCTTTTCTAGAAAGTCAACCGCCTTCTGGGCGCCCAGCACCCCGACAAATTCATACATGAGAAAGAGCACCAGGACCAGGATGGGCACCCCGGTCAGAGGCTCGCGCGTCCATTTCCCTAGTTTCTCGTAGAAGATTTTTCGGTCGAAGGGCACCATGTGGCGCAAGGACTCGACATGCCGGTCCAGAAAGGCGACGCGCTCCCGGTTAATCATGGCCGCAGGGAATTGGTGATTCCGTTCTCGAAATTCCTGAAGCTGCATTTCCAGTTTTTGCAGCTTCTCCGGGGGCACCAGGCATTCGATGGGACGACGCAGGGATTGGTCCGACGAGGCCAGCCATTCGACGGTCAGGCGCGCAGGCAACGGGGAGGAATGGTTCAGCAGGACCCTGACCTGCTCCAGGAGAGCATCCGAATCCCCCTGATGCGGATCCCGCGGCACTTGTGCATTCTTGAGGGCGTCAAAGAGCCTTCGGAACCCCTCGCCGGTCGTGGCCACGGTCTCCACCACCGGAACCCCAAAGAGCGCGCCCATGGCCTTGTGGTCAATAACAATGCCCCGGGTGCGGCACTCGTCCATCATGTTCAGGTCAATGACGAGGGGACACTGCAGCTCGGCCAGCTGGAGGGTAATCAGCAGGGAACGGCGCAGGTTCTTGGCATCCGCCACCTGGATGATGAGGTCCGGCTTCTCGGCCAACAGGATGTCCCGGGTGACCCGTTCGTCTTCCGACTGAGGGACAAGACTGTTTACGCCCGGGGTATCGATGATTTCAAAGGTCTCGCGATAAATCGTGGCGTTGCCCCGCGACACCTCCACGGTGGTCCCGGGATAATTGGAGACCACCACGTATTGGCCGGTGAGTTTTCCGAAAAGAACGGATTTCCCCACATTGGGGTTCCCCACCAGCGCGATCTTCCGTCGCGGGGGTGATTCCGCGCGAGCATTCTCCATACCTGTTGGCCTCGGCAAACTGTGTGACATCGAAACGCCCACCTCCTTATCGGCGGGACGGGTCAAATTCATTACGAGGGCTTCATTTCAAGTTGTGAAAACATGCACTTGATAATGAAATTCATTTTCATTTTATGGGGCGTCCGCGGAATTGTCAACCCCCATTTGACGGGAGGTCGTCGCCGGGTGAGGCGAAGGGGGAGAGCGGTTGAAGGGGCGCGGGCATGGACCCGGAGGCGGACGGGAACGGTTGCACTTTTCTTTGCGAATAGATTGTGGCTTTTTCCTCTCGTTCACGTCTTTTCAAGGGAAGGCCCATTTGACTCAAACGCCCCTTTAAACTAAACTCATGGGTCTGTTGTCTGAGGTGGGCGACCGATAGGGTCGCGCGGAATCGGTCTGGAAACGGCTCCGAATTGAAATTCGATGACATGAGAACCTCTTTCCCCGGGAATCTCCCGGGGGATTGAGTTTTCTTGGGTCTCTGAGGATCCTTTGAGAAAAAGGCCGACCACTGGGATTCCAGTCTTTTTCCGGTTGGGTCGGGCTAGGAGAATATGAAGAATCGATCTTGGTTACTGAGGGTGGGGTGGCTCGGGCTTGTTCTGGCGCTTACTCCTTTGAATTCCTCCACGGCCCAGGAACCGCCGGCCCTGAAGACCCCTGCCGTTCCCCCCGCGTCTGACTCGAGGTTTTTCAAGTTGAAAGACCTCCGTCCGGGCATGATGGGGGTGGGACATACGGTGTTCAAAGGGGATGCTGTTTCCGATTTCCAGGTCGAGATCCTCGGGGTGGTCGATAACTTCCTCCCCAAGCAGAGTGCCATTTTTGCCAGGCTTTCAGGCGGACCCCTCGCCGAGACGGGAGTTTTTGCGGGAATGAGCGGCAGCCCGGTCTTCGTCGATGGAAAGTTGCTGGGTGCCGTGGCCTATTCCTTCCCTTTTTCAAAGGAAGCCATTGCAGCGATAACGCCCATTGAAAACATGGTCAACATGACCGACAGCAGCCCCTTGCGGCCGGACAAGGGCACGGCCGGCACTTCGTCTTACGCCGAGGGGCCTTCCGACGGTTCATCCCAATCGATTACCCAACAGCTTTGGGGTCTCGTTCCCTCCTCCCCCGTGAACATTCCGGTGGGGGAATGGGCGGGAAGGACCACTGAGAATGGACTTCCCAATCCGGCCGAATTGAAACCCATTGACACTCCTCTGATGCTTTCCGGTTTTCCGAGGGCGGCCATTGACTATTTCCTTCCCCAATTCCGCGCGATGGGTCTGGCGCCTGTGATGGGAGGGGCGATGGGAGGGCCGGATGTGCCCAACGATACCCTGGCGGAAGCCTCCGACATCGGTCCCGGATCGGGCGTGGGGGCGCAGCTGGTCCGCGGCATTTTCGGCGCCACGGCGGCCGGTAAGGTCACCTATCGCGAAGGAAACAGGATTTTTGCCTTCGGCCATCCCTTTCTGCACAGCGGGCCTACCGATTTGCCAATGACCAAGACCCGGCTTATCACCGTTCTTCCGAGCCTGATGAACTCGACCGAGCTTTCAGTTCCCACCGAGCTGATCGGGACGATCAAGGAAGATCGCGTCAGTGGCATTTTCGGAGAGGTGGGGGTAGCCCCGCGGATGATCCCGGTGACCATCCACCTGCGTTCGAGCCGCAATATTCAAAAGACCTTTCGATTTGAAACCGTCAACGACCGTTTCCTCACCCCCTTCCTCGTCAACTTCACGGTTTTCTCGGCGCTCACCTCCAGCGAGCGGGCCCTGGGCGAATCCACGCTTGAGGTGCAAGGCACGATTGCGCTCAAGGGGAAGCAGGAGGTGAGGGTAGAAAGCTTCGTCTCCGGGGACGCCAATTCTTCAGTCATCGCCTCCCTCTCGGTGGCGAACCCTGTCAACTTCCTGCTTCAGAGTGGGCTGAAGGATGTCCAGATCGATTCCATCACGGTCGATGTAACGTCCTGGGATGAGAAACGACAGGCGGTTCTGGAGCGGATCTGGAGCGACCGCCGGGAGGTGGAAGCGGGAGACCGGGCTGAGGTGAGTGCCGTCCTGCGCCGGACGGACGGGGAAGAGATTCTGGTGCGTATCCCCATCACCATCCCGGAACAAACCCCGCCCGGTCCCTTGATGGTTACTGTGATGGATGGAGGGGTTCTCTCGATGCTGGAGAGTCGGGAGACCCGGCCGACGTACCTTCCCAAGGACCTCTCTCAACTGGTCAGGATCATCAACCAAGCGCGTCAAAACAACCGGCTTTATGTCCGCGTGATGCGGCCCGAACAGTCATTCGCCATTTACGGCGAAGCCTTCCCCGCCGTACCGCCGTCACTTGCTGCCCTGATGCTCTCCGACCGGACTTCCGGCGCCAACCAGACGACTCTGCGGAGTTCGCCGCTCGCGACCGTGGAGGGACCACCGCTCAACCTGCTGCTTGCCGGGCAGCGGTCGATCACCCTGTCCGTGGTCAAATGATCATCGAAATATACTGCCCGTGTGATAGCCCGCGAAGGACGGCCCCGGCTAAGTGAACCCCAAGGAGAACCCATGCGAAAAGTGCTCGCAACAGATTTCCTGATCCTGATATTGATCCTGGCGTGCTCCAGCCCGGTGTTTTCTGTGGGGCCCCAGTTTTGGGAGCAATCAACCTTTCGTGATTTTCAGCAAGGCAAGGTGGTCGGTTGTTCCATCGCGCACGAGGGGCGCGTTACCCTGTCGCCCGAACTGAAGCCGATCTTCTCGACCGACCAGGTGCTGGTCTGGTCGATGGTCAACGACGCGCGTGGAAATCTTTACCTGGGGACAGGACACGGCGGGAAGGTTTTCAGAGTAGATTCCAAGAACGACGGAAAGTTATTTTACACGGCCAAAGAACTTGATGTCTTTGCACTGGCAGTTGATCCGGAAAACAATCTCTATGTGGGAACCTCTCCCGACGGAAAGGTATACAAGGTAACTCATGAAGGCAATGCCAGCGAATTCTTTAATCCGCATTCCAAGTACATTTGGGCGCTGGCGATCGACTCGCAAGGAAACCTCTTCGTGGGCACGGGGGACCAGGGAAAGGTCTACAAGGTTGATCCCGCCGGGAAAGGCAGCCTCTTCTACGAAACCAAACAGACCCATGTCATGGTGCTGAAAATGGAAGGGAAAAATCAGCTGTTGGCCGGCACATTCCCCGAGGGCATCCTCTTCCGAATTTCACCGGCGGGAAAGGGATTCGTCCTCTACGACTCCCCGCTTCAGGAAATCCACTCCATTGAATTGGCTGCTGACGGCTCCATCTATATCGGGTGTCTCAACGAAAAGGTCCCTCGCCGTTTGGGGACCGCGGGCGCCCCGCAGCCTGCCATTCCGCAAGAGGCCTCTCCCGCGGGCGGTATCACCGTGACAGTAACCGACTCACCCGGCCAGGGGGCGACTGAGGCGCATTTGGAGCCTCAGTTCGCATCGCCCGTATTTACGGCAGGGCTGAGCGGCGGCCTGCGGAGCGCGATCTATCGCATTGCGCCCGACCTCACGGTGGAGACTCTCTGGAGTTCGCCCGAGGAGAGCGTTTTCGATTTGCTTTACCGGAAGGACCATATTCTATTTTCCACCGACACGAAGGGACGGCTCTATGAGCTTTCTCTGGACCGCAAATACACGCTCCTTGCGGAGGCCAACGAGGCGCAAGCCACGCAGCTGGGGCTGCGGGGACAGGATGTCCTCGTCGCAACCAGCAATTCCGGGAAGCTGTATGAATTTGGATCGAATTCCCCTTTGCAGGGCGTCGTTGAATCCCCGGTGAAGGATACGCAGTTCGTCTCCAAATGGGGGGTGATTTCCTGGCAGGGCGAAGCGCCCTCGGGATCCTCGATCCAGTTTTTTACCCGGTCCGGAAATTCCGACCGGCCCGATTCAACCTGGAGTGATTGGTCCACAGCGTATGCTCGTTCGGAAGGCGAACAAATCACCAGCCCTTCGGCGCGGTTCATCCAGTGGAAGGCTGAGCTGAAGGGAAATCCCAAGGTCTCTCCATGGGTCGATTCGGTGACGGTGGCTTATTTGCCTCAAAACGTCCGACCGGAGATCACTGCGTTGACCGTCACACCACAGGGATTGAATCCTTCCCGGCGTTCTGGCGGGGAATCGACCGGTACGATCGGAGGTTCAGAAGGGGAGTCGAAAGGCGTATCTGGCGACTCCCAGCCCAGCGTCACGGTAACGGCCTACCCGACCCCGGGTCCTTCTCGAAACAGGGTCACCATCAACTGGCAGGCCGAGGACAAGAACCACGATACGTTGGAATACGCCGTCTATATTCGTGGGACCCATGAATCCAACTGGAAGCTGCTAAAAAAGGAAATGAGGGAAACCTCTTATACCTTGGATCCGGAAACTTTGCCGGATGGAAAGTACCGCATTCGTGTCGTGGCGAGCGATGCTCCTTCCAACCCTCTCCAAAGCGCCCTCACTGCCGAGATGGAGAGCGACGTTTTTCAGATCGACAACACGCCACCCAACGTGGAGATTACAGAGAAGTCGGCTGAAGGCGACAAGGCCACCGTCCATTTTCGCGCCACGGATGTGGGATCCAATTTGCGCCGTGCCGAATTCTCACTGGATGGAGGGAAATGGCAAATGATCGAATCGGACGATGGAATAGTCGATTCCAAGTTCGAGGAGTTCACGATCCGGGTGGACACCCTTTCAGTGGGTGAGCATGTGGTCACTCTGCGGGTTTACAATGCCAGTGGAAGTTCCGGGTTGCAGAAGGCTATAGTAAACATAACAAAGAAGTAATGAGGTGACTGTGGTGTATAATGGCAGAGAACCTCAACCCGGCGTGTGGTTCTGATCAGGAAAGACTTTTTTTCAGGATAGAATCCTAGAGAGCACCCTGCAAAATGTTTGTGAGGATGCTGCCCGTGCCGCGGGAACTTCTTTAATACCGGCCGGATCCTTTTACCCTCGTGGCCACGTTAATCCCGCGCGGGGGGGAAGAAATCACGCTTGCAAAAACAGAACCCATCTCCTGCACCTGAGGCTTCGGAACGGGAAGCCATCAAACGTGCCCAAAAGGGCGATGGGGCTGCGTTTGAAACCCTCTACCATCTGCACAAAAAGCGGGTTTATTCTCTTTGCCTGCGAATGACTGGCTCCACGGCGGAGGCCGAAGACCTGGCGCAAGAGGCCTTCATGCAGCTGTATCGCAAGATCCAGACTTTCCGGGGCGAGTCCGCTTTCTCCACCTGGTTACACCGGCTTACGGTGAACGTGGTTTTGATGCATCTTAGGAAGAAGGCGCCCGATCAAGTCTCGATCGATGAAACAGTCGAGGGGGCGGAGGAGACTGGCCCCCCTCGCGAGTTGGAGGACGTGGACCTGCGGTTGACAGGTTCCATCGATCGGGTCAACCTGGAGCGTGCCATTTCCCGCCTCCCCGCTGGATATCGGACCATTTTTATCCTCCATGACATCGAAGGATACGAGCACAACGAGATCGCCAAAATGCTGGGTTGTTCGATCGGCAACTCGAAATCCCAGCTCCATAAGGCCCGAATGCGGTTGAGGGACCTGGTGGTGGGCAATCCACAGCCATTACCGCAGGAGTGAATTTCGGGGACGAGGGGCGCTATCTGTTTGGAATGCAAAATTTTGTAAAAAAGGTCGGCATCACTTGCGCCGGATTATGCATCGAAGGAAATGAGTGCAAGAAAGGGTTAGGGGGAAGGGAAAGGAAATGGATTGTCAGGAATTCCAGCTGTTGATTTCAGCCCAAATTGATGGAGATATGTCCCCTGCCGAGGTTATCGAGGCGGAGCGGCACCGGGGGGGCTGTTCCCGGTGTGCGGGGGTTTTCAATGACCTTAAAACGATCGTGGTGGAGGCACAACAACTCCCCCCCTTCGAGCCGAGCGACCGTCTGTGGATGAAACTGCGAGCCCAGTGTGAATCTGAGGGTCTGATGCGCTCACCCTCGGGGGCCCCTTGGTTCCGGATGGAGTGGATTCGCTTGCTGGAGGGGCCAAAGATTGCCATGGCCACGGCGTTCCTGGCGGTTCTTGTTATGGTGGCCAGTATCATGACCTATCGGGGGATCCAGATCCCCCCCCAGGGTCCATCCCGCGATTCGACTGCGGAAATCCAGGCCGCCAATGAAGTGCGAGCCGCTGAACAGCACTATCTCGAAGCCATCGATTCGCTTCAAAGGATCACCGAGACAAGGATGGCCCAGATGGATCCTTCGCTGAAGTCAGTTTTGGAGGACAACCTGGCGACCATCGACTATTACATTGACAAGTGCCGTGAAACCGTAAAAAATGATCCCTCGAACGCCCTGGCTCAACGTTATTTGTTAGAGGCTTATCGCAAAAAGGTCGACTTGCTCGCATCCATCGTACACTCTGATGTTTTTTAACTCTCTGAAAATGAAATCTGAAGTTGTGCGGCCTGTGTTGTTAGCGGCCTTCAGCTGTGCTTTGGTGTTTTGCATTGGGGATGTCTCCCCCCTTTCGGCCGCCGGGAATGACCGGTTTGAAAAGCGCTTTCCGGTCGGGGCAACTCCCACGGTGATCGTCACCAACGACAACGGCCTCGTTACCGTCCGCGGGACCCCTCGAAATGAAGTCCATGTGGTCGCCACCAAGCGCTCCTCCAGTGTCGAAGTCGACACCGAGGCGATGGGGAATCGGCTGCGGTTCGATACCCACCTGTTCGACAAGAACATGAAACCGCAGGAGCGAACGGTAGACTATGTTCTCGAGGTGCCGGAGAAAACCTCACTCGAAATTCACAACGTGGGGGGGCGGGTCAAGGTGGATGGGGTCAATGGAGGAGTGAGCATTGACGCGTTGAATTCCTCGATCGAGCTCAACGACATCCATGGGTCGATGATTCTGCGCTCCGTCAGCGGCAACATGAGCGTTGCCCGCAGTTCCGGCCGCATCGAGGCGAACTCCATCAGCGGCGATCTCCAATTCACCGACCTCTCCAGCCAGTCCGTGGACGGCTCCACCACGTCAGGCAATATCTCGTTTGAAGGCAATTTTTACGACAACGGACGATATACCCTCTCCAATTACAGCGGATTCATCGATATCGCCACACCCGCCGATTCCTCTTTTGAATTGGACGCGCGCAGCGTCAAGGGCAGCGTGCAAAGTGAGATTCCCTTGAAGTCGAAGCCCCATACAAACTTCAACCCTACCGTCATGAGACAGTCGCTGCTCGGCATCTATAACGACGGCGCTGCTTCCGTGCATCTTTCCTCCTTCTCTGGTAAAATCAGAATCCGAAAAAAGTAGATATTGACAGACCATTTCCTCCACCGAGAGCATGGACGCGATGCCCGGCAGGAAAATGCCGCGAGCGGTCACTCGTCCGTGGACATCATGGGCCCCTTGGCTATTCATGAAGAACCTCTTTTTAGTAGGATTTATGGGTTGTGGAAAGACCACGGTGGGTCGTGCGCTGGCCACGCTCCGTACCTGCGGTTTTGTGGATCTCGACGAGCAGATCGAAACCCGGGAAAAGATGGAAATCTCCAGAATATTTGAGGAGCGGGGGGAACCGTATTTTCGCGAGATTGAAAATCGGGTCCTGACGATGCTGGATTTGACCACGCCCAAGGTGGTGGCGCTGGGAGGGGGGACGTTTACTTTCCCGCGGAACATTGAATTTGTCAGAAATCAGGGGGTGTCTTTTTTTCTGGATTGCCCTCTCGAGCTTCTGAGAGCCCGGTGTGAGGCCTTTCAGCATCGCCCCCTGTTTTTGCGGGATCCCGTCAAACTCACGGACCTGTTTTATGCCCGTCTCCCTTTTTATCGCTGTGCCGACTATCGGGTGGAAGTCTCCGATGCGCCCCCGGAAGACGTGGCGCGAAAGATTGTCAACCTTCTGGAGAAAATATGAATCGATGTGTACGCCGGGTCATCCATGGCTTCAGTGTTCCGCTCATTTTTTGTCTGATGATTTGTGCCGCCTACGGTCAACCCCCGGCGCCTTCCAAAGAAGGAAAGGGGCCCGCCCCCCGCAAGGCCCCGTCAGACCCCCAGCTCACGGGGATTCAGAAGGGAGCCTTCAATATTTACGTTGAAGATCAGCTGAAGGGAACGGAAGAATTTGGTGTGGAGCCCGCGGGGAATGAATTTGTCGCCCGGGGAAAAATCCACCTCACCATTACACGCGATGAAAAGCCGGTGCAGTATTACATCGACACGGAATTGAACTTGAAGCCGAACTTTGATCCGATTCGCTATAGCATGGTGCAGAAATTTGAGGGAAATACCTCTTCCATCAAAATGACATTTCAAGACGGCAAGGCAACAGCCGACTTCAGCACCAGTGTAGGGACCGAAAAGCGCGACTACCAACTGGCTCCGGGTGTCGCGCTTCTGGACGACAATATCTTTCACCATTATGCCTTACTGGCCGAGCGGTATGACTACGAGAAAGGCGGCTTGCAGGAATTTCCCGCCTTCATCCCCCAGGAATCTATCGGAGGGGTGCTTCACATCATTTACAAAGGCGATGAGAACGTTGATGTCGGGGGGAAGAGCATGGCAGTGCAACATTTGCTCGTGGATACCAATGATCTGAAGCTGGACTTGTATGTGGAAGGCAACCAGCACCGCCTGGTTAAAATGGAAGTCCCGTCCTCTAAGGTCGTGGTGGTCCTCCAAAAAGGATGAAACGCTCCTCTCCGTGTGGTCGCGGCGGATCGGGGAGCGTCGATGCCTCAGGGTAACAAAGCCGCCCTTCTCAATTCCTCCAGTGAAACCGTCGCAGTTCCCAATTTCCCTACCACAATGCTGGCGGCGGCGTTGGCGAGGAACGCCGCCTCAACCATGGAAGCCCCGGCCGCGAGTGCCAGGGCGAGGGTCGAGATCACCGTGTCGCCGGCGCCGGTCACGTCGAATACCTCGCGCGCCCGGGCCGGAATGTGAGTTACCCTTCCATTGGCTTCACACAACGTCATCCCATGCTCTCCACGGGTAATCAGAAGGGCCTGGGCTTCGAACTGCTGCAAAAGCCTTTTCCCCGCCCGTTCGGCCGCCCGGTCGTCATGAATGGTCACCCCGCTCAGTCGCTCCGCCTCGTGATGGTTTGGAGTGATCAACGTCGCCCCCCGGTAAAAGGGAGCGTGCGAGACCTTGGGATCGAGGCACAGGGGAATCTTCTTACGGCTTGCCTGGGAAATGAGGGTTTCGAGCACTCCGCGGGCGATGAGCCCCTTCTCATAATCGGAGACAATGATGGCATCGTAACGTCCGGCGCCGGTCGCCCAGAGACGCAACAGCCGGGATTGGATCCTGTCGTCGACTGCTTCCTTCCGTTCACGATCGGCTCGAACCACCTGTTGATGCTCGGCGATGACCCGTGTCTTGAGTGTGGTCGGGCGGTTTGGGTCAGTCAACACTCCCCTGGAATCGATTTGCATCCTTCGAAACTCCCGGCGAAGTTTCTGTCCGGCCTCGTCTTTCCCCACTACGCCGAATGGGAAGGCCGCGCCGCCCAGGGAGGAAATGTTCGCAGTCACGTTTCCGGCCCCGCCCAAATGAAAGGTGTGCTCGGTGACCTCAACGATGGGCACCGGCGCTTCCGGGGAGATACGGGAGACGCGGCCACGCAAAAACTCGTCCAGCATCAAATCGCCCCAGACCGCGATACGCCGCCCGCTGAAACGCCGGAGAATACGTTCAATCGTGGACCTTTTCAGCATATACACTCACTTCGATCGAGACGGAATCAAAACCATATTGGATTAGGAATCCAGGAATCCCGGAGGTCGGACCTTGATACGATTCTTCCTATAGAATCATGTTTTTTCAGATCGACGGTTCTTAACTTCCCGTATTCCTGGCCTCCTAATAAATTGAATCGGCCGCCGGATGCGTTGGTGCGAGTCGTCCCGCACAGGTTTAAACAGGGGCTATCAATTTCTTGAGCCCTCATGAAGGATCCGTTTTATCGCTTCTTTGACCTGTTCTACTGTGATCGACTTGATGCACTCCGGCTCTCCGAACTTCCAGCAGGAATACCCGGCGCAGGGGTTGCAGTCAAAGGGATTTTGAACCACCTCGCTGCGCGTTTTCCAGGGCGACCAGGCCACGGAGTTGGAGGAACCAAAGAGTATCACTGTGGGTTTTCCGACCGCGGCGGCGATGTGAGCCGGGCCGCTGTCATTACCCAGGTACAAACCCGCGCCTTGGATGGCGGCAATCAGCTCCTGAACGGAGAGGTTCGAGAGCAACCCCACCGGTACCCGGACCATTGATTTCACGCCCTCCAGTTTTGCCCTTTCTCCGGGGGCTCCGGTGAGCACGACCTGGTAACCCTTGGTAGTCAGGAAATCGGCGACGGCAGCAAAGCGGTCACCCATCCATTCCTTGGTCGCAAACACGGCGGTGGGCTGGACGACAGCGTATCGGGCATGGGGATCGATCCCGACCGCTCGCAGCTTTTCCTCGGCCGATGCCTGCGCCGCTTCGCTGGCCAGGACCGTCAAGGCCGGCGCCCCGGAGAAATCCGTGCGAGATTCACCGCGCAACCAGTCGAACCAGGCAAGAGTTCGCTCGACGGTATGGTGCATCTTGCGGCCCAGCAGGTCGCCCGATGGAGGGATAAGAATGTTATAAGCAATCTGATGGCGGAATTCGGTACATCCAACGCGGCAACGGGCCCCGCTCAATGCGGTGATCCAGGCCGAGGTGTTCCCGCCATGCAGATTCCAGACGACATCATAATGGGCCTGGTGGACCCGCCAGAGCAGCCGGGGCCTCGATAACAGGGCCGGCGGGGACGTTTCGGAGGTCGCCGGCGCCTTTGTTTGGGTTTGGGCGGCCGGCCTTGCCGATCGGAGTTCAAGCAACCGGTGGATATAAGGATTTTCGTAGAGCACCTCGCTGAAAGGATGCTCCACCACCACATCCAGCATGATATCGGGACGCGCTTCATAAATGGACTCCAACAAGGGAGTCATGAGGACAACGTCCCCCAGGGAACGGAGCCGAATCAGCAGCATCTTGGGCGCGAAGCCGAGAGAGCGGAATAAATTCTCAGGCCTCTTCAATTTTGGCCTCGTCAATCAGCATGACCGGGATGTCGTCGCGAATCGGATAGACCCGATGACACGTTTCACACTTGAGTCCCGTCCCCTCATGCACCAGCTTGACGGGGGTTTTGCAGAGAGGGCAGACTAGAATCTCAAGCAAATCTTCATTGATAACCATGCAGTCTCCTGGCCCTGTTGTTATTTTTTTGGGCTCGTAACTTGTTAACAATTAACCGCAAAGGGCGCCAAGACCGCAGAGTTACGAGAGGGTTTGAATGGCCTGTTCTAGGTCCTGGCGCCCTTTGCGCCTTCTTGGCGTCCTTTGCGGTTCGGTTTGCACTTCTATGACTGCCGTGATTCACTATTCTATCGTGAAGTTGCAGAAGAATTTTTCTGCCGATACAAGCTTGTCTGTGAGCCATCCGGCAAATCAAAAGTCGCTACCTTTTGGAAGCGAAGAGGATCGCTTTCCACATCTCGATTGATCTCGGCGTTTCCGCGTGTTGTTCCCGGCTCGCCCTGGGAACCGGACTTGATCAGCAGATAATTCACTTTCGCAGGCGGGTCCAGTTGAGAAAATTGCGCAATCCGTTCGATCTGGATCGGGGTCGCCTCGAGTCTCGAATAAAGGATGAAATCAAAATGATTGAATCGTGGCAAATCGGGCACGATCCCGAGTTGCGGGTCTCCGATTCCCTGCTGGCTTGCATCTTCTTTCGTACGCTTCAAAATCGGCAGGATTTTCCACTCCTCCCGGCGTGGCGGCCCGACGAGATGTTCATAGCTTTGCGCGTATAGATTCACTTGGACGGTCGGTGAGTCATAAATCCTGACCGAGTCCGGCCACGCCTTGATCCCGAAGGTGATGAGGCCGAATTCGATGCTGGCACTGACCACGAGCACTGCTGTCAGCGCGCGGCGCCAGACCGCCGACCTTATCTCGAACAGCCCCGCCGCAGTTAAAATCGCCAGGTAAGGCAGGCTCGCCACCGACATTCGGACTTCCCGATGCACCAGCGTAAACGTCATTATAGCCAGACTGCCGAACCCTCCCAAGTACAAAATCAGCGCGCGGCGCGGGAACCGCCTGAGTGAAATGAAAACACCCAGGAGAAGGAACAGAAAGGGGACGAACAGCATGTGAACCCGCGTCAGGGCGTCCAGGGTGTAGAGCAGCGAAGGGGCCGTCATAAACTCCGGTTGCTGCAAGACGTAATGCAACTGGCGATTGATGAGGAAATACTCTCGAACATCTGACCAGTGTGGGGCATACCAGAGTGCGGCGCCTGCGATCCCCACAAGATGGGCCATCAGAAAATTCCTGAAGCGCACAGAGCGCCGCCGCAGGGGCGCCTCGTCGCGGGTAGCCATCTCATAAAGTGCGAACAGGGCCAGCGGTAGTGCATAGAAAATGAACCCGTGTTTGGTGAGAAAGCCGAGGGCGAAGGTCACCCCGTAAAGCAGGGAGCGCTGGCCCGAGGAGAAATTCTCAGTGGAAAGGTAGGCCCAGGCGGCAACAGCCACAGCAGCCACCAGCGAAAGATCAAGAAGCGCCTCCCGGGCCAGCCACGCCATGACCGGGTACGTGGCGACCAGAAAAGCCGCGAGTAACCCCACCTGTTGAGAGAACAGCTTCCGTCCCACCCCGTAGGTTGCCGCCATCAAGACAGCCAGCGGTATAAAGTTTGCCGCCGGCCCGACGTGAATAGAAGGATGAAATACCCAGAAGAAGATCCCCATCAGGGCCGGAAACAGGGTGGGATAATACTTCCCCAGCAGGAGGATCGATTTGAGGGTGGTCCAGGAGAATGAGGCGTGCTTAAAGGTCTCCCAAAAATCCAGAGCGGTGGTCAGATGAACCGCCATGTCCCATATCGGCGGACGATCATCGAGGGCGAACCAAACGCAATCCAGCACGACGATCGCGATGTAAAGGAGGGCCAGCAATGAATAGATTCGAGTCGGCTTCAAATCGTCTTTCCGATCTTTTTGGGCGGCACCCTCGTCATGGGATGGAGACGTTGACTGAAATGCCCAAGGACGGCGACTCCAGCAGGGTCAACCGAAGCGAGTAGCGCCCTGGTTGCCCCGGTGTTTCCAGCAGGATGGGCAACGACACGCGGTTCAACACATAAGGCAGTCGTAATTTCAAGCTCTGGCGGTAAACGACGCGTTGTTCCGAATCCAGCCACTCTACTGCCACAGGAGTCATGCCGACACGGGCATCAGGACGATCCGGAAGATGAGGGAGCTGAGGATTTACCAGGTAATCAATGGATTGGGAACGAAGCCCGTCGGTCTGAAGGAAAGCTTCGATTTGTGATTTGCTCCCCGAGGGAGTGACGTGCACGACGAGGTCCCACTGCGCGTCACCCAGATTCTGAGAAATCCTGAGGTGGGGCTGAATCGCCACCACTTCATCTCCGTCGGGAAATTCTTTGACCCGCTTGAGACGGGTGCTTGAGTTCAAGAATGCTTGCCATACCTGGTTTTCCGGCAAAGACATTTTTTGGGAGTGCAAAACAATCGTCCTCACCCCGACAACCTCAAAGGTATCCAAGGCATCTTCGGCAGGAAGACGACGGGCCGTCGCCACCAGATCATAGAAAGGAGGCGGAAAATAACCGCTGTAGCCAATGACAACAGGCTTCAGATGATACGCCGCATAATAAGTATAGGAGCGGACTGTGGGCTCGCCTCCGTCCTCATGGAAGACGACTGGAATCTCCAGAATTCCTCCCGGTTCGCCGTAAGTTTTCAAAAACTGATAAGCGGACGGAATTTTGGTCCCCGAAACCTCTGAGAGCAAGGGGAGCGGAATTGACAAGAATTCCAGGCCGAGCAACACGGCTGTCGCCAGGCAGAGAGGGGTCTCACTGATCCTTCTGCCATGCGACCCGCACTTGAGTTTCAGCCATTCATAAAGGTGGATCCAGCCGTAGGCAGCCAGGACCGAAATCGAAGCGAGCAAGATCAACCCGGCACGGGCCGGCACGCGGAGCATCGAGAATCCGGGAAGTGGGTTGACAAACCATTTGTAGGGAAGGGGGACTTTGGTGACGTGTCCGGAAACCTGGAGGAAGGGTCCCAGTGCTACCAAGTAGCCTGCCACCGCTATCGCAAAGAATATCCTGACATGGTGATCCCGGCGCGATCCCCAAGCCAGAACCACCAGTAGGATTGTCACAAATCCTGTGAAATAAAAGCGTTCATACGGAGGGGAACTCAGAGAATGAAGCAGCTTCCCGTAAATCACATTCGATGGAAAGACGGCGAACAGGTTGCTCCATAAATCCGATGAGAAATAGACCTTCAGTGATTCAGGAGGAAGGAAATTCCACTCTTGGTGGAGGTCGTAATAATGCCGAAGGAAAGGCGCGAGCAGCAGCATGGAAAAAACCATGGCGACCAGGGCTTGAAGAACCACCTTTCCTCTCCATTTCCCTGCGAGAAGGAAATAGACAACAAAATAGATTCCGAGCAGCGGGATGAGGTAAAGCGCCACATACACCGTGGTCAAATACTGCAGCACAAAAAAAAGCGCCGTGGCCATCGCATCCCGCCACTGAGTCTTGTGAAGCCACCGATCGAAGAAGAGGAGAATGAGCGGCAACCACATCAAGCTGAGCAACTGCACATGGTGGAGGTGGCTGAGACGAATGGGCGTGAATCCGAAGATGAACCCGGCTAACCAGGCGGCCGGAAAATGGTGTGTGAGATAGTACACCAGGGCCAGCATGCAAATTGCCGACAGAGGAAAAGTCAGAATTAGCGTAGAATTGTACGCGATGAGCGGGTTGTGCGTGATAGCGAGGATGGGGGCAAAGATCACCAGGTCAGGGAGCATCAACTCAGAAAGCGCCAGCGCATTGGCCTCGGGAAAGAAAATGTTTCCGTTGAAGAACTGGGAAGGCTTTGTCGCCAGCGCATGCGTCTCCCAACTGAGAATCCAGACATTCAGGTAGGAATCGCCATTCTCGAAAATGCGGTCGCCGAGATGAAAAGGCAGGGGGTAGAGAAAAATGGAGGTGGCAAGGAGGTATAAAAGGATTGCGAGGACAAACAGCCGTGCGCGCATGAACCCTTGTATGTGGTGGTTTTAGAGAGATCCGGTCAAAATAAAAAGGCGGCGTAGCATAGCACCCGCAAATTCATGTCGTCAATCATAGTGAGAGATAAGGGGACTCACCGCGGAGGTGCGGAGATCGCTGAAACGAGCGGGTTTTTAGAAACTAATTCGGAGATTGCGCCGCCCTACGCGCGCGAAATTCAGGATTCCCTTTCAGCGTCCCGTTAGATAGTGGTTCGGGGTTCATTATCGAGGACGAAGTTTCGATTTCTTCCGGCTCCCTTGGCCTCTCGGCGGTGAGTGTTTTCTAGAATTTTAGAAAGGTTTAGACTTTTTTACTCCCAATGTCGTCTTCGAAAGTGAAGGATGGAATGGCCATTGAGCGTGCCTCGGACGCCAAGCTGGTTCGACAAGCAAGAAAGGGCGACATCGCGGCCTTCAATGGGCTGGTGAAAAAGTGGGAGAAGGCACTTTACAACTTTGCGTTGCGGTTGACCGGGCACCGGGAAGATGCGCTCGACTTGGCTCAGGACGCGTTCCTCAAAGCCTACAATCAGTTGCATCAGCTCCAGGATCCCGACAAATTTTCCCGATGGCTGTTCAAGATCGCCCTGAACCTGTTTTACAGCGCGAAACGCGGGTCGCGCGAAGGGCAGACGATCTCCCTGGACGAGGAGGTGGGGGACGGTCTCAACCTGCTCGACGCCCTCCCTCCGGAGGGAACCAGGAATCCTGCCGGCTCCGATGCCCTCATGTTCGAGCGGGAACGGGCCCGCGGCGTCCGACGGGCCATCGCTCAACTGGGCCCGGACCAGCGGGCGGCAATCATCCTGAAGATTTATTACGGCATGAAGTTTGAGGAAATCGCGGAAGTGGTTGATTGCCCGGTCAGTACCGTGAAGTCGAGGCTGTATGCCGCCATGGAAAATTTGCAGGAAACCTTGAAGGATTGGATTGCATGAGGATTTGGGGCGCGGTTTAGAGAAAGCAGCACAGCACGTCGCCGCTTCTTAATTATGATTGTTTGGAGGGGTGCAATATGAATTGCCAGGATTTTAAGAAAGAATTCATGGATTTGGGACTGGGTGAGTTGTCTGATGATTCGCGCCCTGCGCTGGAGCAACACGCCGCCGAGTGTACGGCCTGCAACGCCCAACTCAACCGCCTCGTTGCGCTCGGGAATGTGTTAAGAAGGGGATGGCGCGATGAGGAGGTTCCAACCTCCCTGGTGTTTACCCCTGCGGTTTCCCCATCCACGTCGCGTTTCTGGAATTGGTTGTTGACAGCCCCGAAGTGGGTGAATGCCTCCATGGCCGCGGCGGCCGCCCTGCTGGTTCTCGTGGCCACACTGTCCCTGGCTCGTGCCGATTTCCGTTTTGAGCATGGACAGTTTGCGCTGTCGTTCGGTCAGCCGCGTGGCAGCGCTCCATTGGCGACGACCACCCCCACCCCCGCCCTCAACGCCTCCGCGAACACGTCGGAGATTGAAGACATCATCACGGCAAAATACGCCTCCTTGAGCGCCCAGGAACGGCAGCAATATGCGGCCATGCTGGACCACCTCTCCCAGCAGTTGCAGTCCCAGCGCGAGGCCGATCTCCAGAAGATTGGCGGGGCTTTCGATCAGGTCAAGACCGTCGTGTGGAAAGAAATGCAGCGCAATAACGCAATCGTCCAATATGCGGCCCAGCGGATCGCCACCAACACCAGGAACTGACGCTTCTCAAGTCGATCGGGTGATTTTGAGCGCAAGGCGGGTCGAGTCAGGATAATTCATATGAAAAGACACCTTTGGATTGGGATCTGCACGACCCTGTTGGTCATCCTGCTCGGTACCTCCGCGCTGGTGAGTAAGCCGGGCCAGGACCTCACCGCAATCAAGCAAAACATTGAAGTGTTCGAGGGGATCCTCTCGACCGTGCTTCAACAGGGTTTTCCGGATCCTTTTGCAGTGCTGGAAAAGCCGAAGGGAGCCTATCTGGATGGCTTTGGAACCGTTTTTTCATTTGAGATCGACATTGCAACGGTGAAGCGGCCGAACCTGTTTTCCCAGGCGCGATCCACGCCCGAAGAGGAAAAGAAGGCTTTCAACGAACGCTTACCGAAGTTGAAGGAATTGATGGAAAAGACCCTGGCTGAACACGGCGATTCCATGACCTCGATCGGCCCGGAGGAACAGATCGCGGTCGTGGCCCAGCTCTTCAATTCCGGTTTCCTTTCGCGACCCCTGGAATTGAAAACTGTTACGGTCCGCACAGCAAAAAAGAACCTCCTCGAATACAAAGCCGGGCGGCTGAATTACGAGGATTTGAAGAAAAAGATGGAAGTGTCGCAATACTAAAGATCCATGTTCACCGCAGAGACGCGGATGACACTGGGCCTTTGCGTCTGGGCGGTAAATGGTTTTTCTCCTGGGCGAATTCCTCGAAGGGAATTCAAGACGCTGCGCTCCGAGCCCTCACCGGGGCCTCGGAGCGCGGCGTCGCGTTTAGAGAACGACTTCCGAATGGTCGATATGAATTCCAAGACAAAACTCATCGGTGAGATTCTGAAGGAACAACACCACATCACGGATGAGGATCTCAACCGGGCCTTGCAGCTCCAGGCGGAGCGGGGCGATAAAATTGGACGGCTGCTGGTCGAACTGGGTTTGGTTTCCGAAAGGGATGTGCTGGAGGCTCTCCGGGAGCAACTGGATCTGCCCCTGCTGGTCGCGCATCAGGTCCCCGAGGTGCCGCTGGATCTTGAGAATTTTTCGCCTCGCTTCATGAGACAGACTCATTGCCTCCCGATCCTGCATCACGAGAACGAGCTGACCGTCGCTATGGCGGATCCGCTGGACCATGCCACGATCGAATCCATTCAGCTCTTCACCGGCTTGCGGGTAAAGCCGGTCCTGGCCCCGGAGGCCGAAATCCTGGACTCCATCGAAAAGCTTTACGGGGCCGGCACCAACGCCATGGGAAGGCTGATCGAGAACATGGAAGGCGAGCCGGGCGGAATAACGGAGGAACAGGAAAGCATTGAACATCTCAAAGACATGGCCTCCGAAGTCCCGGTCATCCGGTTCGTGAACCTGCTGATCTCCCGCGCCGTGGAACAGCGGGCCAGCGACATCCACATCGAGCCTTTTGAAAAAGACGTGAAGGTGCGCTATCGCATCGACGGCATTCTTTACAATGTGGAAACTCCGCCCAAGGCGCTGAAGGCCGCCATCATTTCCCGCGTCAAGCTGATGGCCCGGCTGAACATCGCCGAACGCCGTCTGCCCCAGGACGGACGCATCAAGCTCCGGGTGCTGGGCAAAGAGATTGATTTGCGCGTTTCCACTCTCCCGACCATGTACGGCGAGTCGGTGGTTATGCGCATCCTTGACAAGTCCGATTCCTCCAAGATCAATCTGAGAGCGCTTGGATTTCCCGAGCGGGAGCTTCAGCTGGTGGAGCAGATCACGTCCCGCCCTCACGGTATCTTTCTGGTGACCGGACCGACGGGCAGTGGGAAGACGACCACGCTGTATTCCGCCCTGCTCCGGATCAATCAGCCCGACAAGAAGATCATCACCATTGAAGACCCCGTGGAATACCAGATGGATGGAGTGAACCAGATCCAGGTGAACCCTCAGATCGGGTTGACCTTCGCCAGCGGCCTGCGTTCCATTGTCCGCCAGGACCCCGATGTCATCATGATTGGGGAGATCCGCGACCTGGAGACCGCCGAAATCGCCATCCGCTCGTCGCTCACCGGACACCTTGTTTTCTCCACGCTGCATACCAACGATGCGCCCTCCTCCATCACCCGGCTTCTCGATATGGGCGTCGAAGATTACCTGCTGGCGTCCTCGCTCCTCGCCGTGCTGGCCCAGCGGCTGGTGCGCGTGATTTGCCGGGGATGCAAGAAGCCTTATCCCATCGACGCGAAGATCCTCCATGGACACGGGTTCGACGGGACCCGTTCCGGGGAGGTGACTCTCTATCGCGGGGAAGGTTGCGAGACATGTGGCTATACCGGTTACGAGGGGCGCGTCGGCATCTTTGAGTTAATGCTTGTCGATGATGCCCTGCGGCGGCTGATCGTCACCAAAGAGGACGCCAACGTCATTGCCGCCAAAGCGCGGGAACTGGGCATGATTACGCTGCGCGAAGATGGATGGCAGAAGACCCTGCAGGGAATAACAACGCTGGATGAAGTCTTGAGGGTGACGAAGGAAATTTAGCGGAGGCCGAAACTCCAAATTCCAAAGTCCAAAATCCAAATAAAATCCAAATTCCAAGAACCAAATTCCAGGTAAGAATGAGTTCCATTTACAAAATAGACCCTCGGGAATGATTCATTCTTCTTTCTCAATCCGCAAAAATGGGTCTCTGATTGAGGAACCCTGGTTTTGGATTTCCCTAGTTTGAAAATTGAAATGGAACATAGAGTTCACATGCAGAATTAGATAGATGCTAGGCGCAGGGAAGAGAGCTTTTGTTTGCATTTTGGTTTTTACTTGGAATTTGAGTTTTGGAACTTGGATTTTATTTGGATTTTGGACTTTGGAATTTGGAGTTTGCTTCTTAATAACATGGAATTCTTCTACAAAGCCACCACCTTTGACGGCAAGCTGATGGAGGGTTCGCTCGAGGCCGAGAGCGAAAAGGCCGTGAGCTTCCGGCTCCAGCAGATGGGCTATCTTCCGATCCAGATTGGGACCGCGGCCCAGGGGAAGCCCGTCTCGATCTCCCTGCCCTTCGGGCGATCCCGTCGCGTCCGCAACAAGGACTTGCTCCTGTTCACGCAGGAGCTGGCCACCCTGTTGAAATCCGGCTCGCCGCTGGACCGCAGTCTGAGTCTCCTTGTCGAGCTGAGCGAAAATCCGACATTGAAGTCAGTGACCCAACAACTGCTCAAGGACATCAAGGGCGGAAAATCCTTTTCCGAGGCCCTGGCAGAGCATCCCAAGGTGTTTTCGAAACTCTTCGTAAACATGGTTCGCGCCGGCGAGGTGGGCGGGTTCTTGAATGAAGTGTGTGAACGGCTGGCGGAATTCTTAGGGGCGAGCGAAGCCCTGCGCACCACCCTGGTCAATGCCATGATCTATCCGGCCCTGCTGACGGTCGTGGGAATCACCTCGATCGTCATCTTGATGACCTTTGTGATCCCCAAGTTCACGCAGATTTTTTCCGACATGGGCCGGGCCTTGCCCCTGCCCACCGTGATCCTCATGGATGTGAGCTATGGAGTCACCCATTTTGGATGGCTCATTCTGCTGGGGGTGGCGGCGCTTGTCTTCCTGTGGCGTCGGATTCTGGCGACCCCGTCGGGCCGCATGGGCTGGGATCAGTGGATTCTGCGGTGGCCGGTGCTGGGGGACCTTTTGTTGAAGGTTGAGGTGGCGCGGTTCACGCGTACGATGGGGACCCTTCTGCACAGCGCAGTTCCCATGATGCAATCTCTGAACGTTGTCACCGAAATCATCGGCAACCGCGCCATCGCCTCCAAACTCGAGGGAGTGGCTTCCGGCATCAAGAAGGGAGAGGGGGTGGCCAAGCCCATCCTTCAGGCGCGCATGTTCCCGCCGCTGATGGTCCACCTGCTCGAGGTGGGGGAAGAAACCGGGAAGCTGGACGCCATGATGCTTCAGATTGCCGACATTTATGATGGCGAAGTTCGCTCCACCATGAAAAACCTGTTGGCGCTTCTGGAACCGTCCATTATCCTCGTCATGGGTCTGATCGTCGGGATGATTGTGCTCTCCATCCTGACGGCCATCCTCTCGATCAATGAGGTGAAGTTCTAAGGGACGACCCCCGACCCATAGAGAGGACCCGGGGGCGCGTCTCGACCACCTGCCTGGCTGTGGCAGACAACAAGGAGAGAACATGCAGCGCCCGCGAAATCGGAATGGGGAAGCCGGCATCACGTTGCTGGAGTTGCTGGTGGTCATGGTGATCATCGCGCTGTTTGCAACGCTGGTGGGCACCCGACTGTGGAGAAACGTCGCCACGGCGAAGGCAACAACCGCCAAGGCCCAGATTGAGACCTTTGAAAATGCCATCGAACAGTTTCGCCTCGACGTCGGTCGATTGCCCACCCAGGAGGAGGGCATTCAGTCGCTGCGCGTACGGCCTCCCTCCCTGGATGAATCCAAGTGGAAAGGGCCGTATCTGCAGAAGGAAATCCCGATGGACCCCTGGGGCAATGCTTACGCCTATAGGATGCCGGGACAACACGGGGATTATGACATCCTCAGCTATGGACGGGACGGCCGCGAAGGCGGCGACGGCGAAGATGCAGACGTGGTGAGTTGGAAGTGAGGAAGCAGTTGCCAGTTCCCAGTAGCAGTTGTCAGTTCCCAGTTGTCAGTTCTCAGTGTGAAGCGCATTTATTGGCGGGATGGATGAGGATGACAAGGGCCAAGTTATCTATGTGGGGCGCACCGATCTCAGGGGTGTGAAGCCGGATGGAATCTGTAGGGGCGCACAGCTGTGCGCCCAATTTGTACGTATTATGAGCGTTTTCCGTCAGCCCTGAAGGGGCGAAACAGAGATTACGAAATCAGAGGACAGATGTCAGGAGTCAGAGGTCATGTATTGCGTGCCGGCAGGTTGAGAGCGCAGGGAGCCTTTCGACCTCGATCACAACAGGGGATTACCCTCCTTGAGTTGCTGGTTGTAATCACGTTGATTGCAATCCTGGGCGCCCTGGTGTACCCCTCCTTCGGCAATGCCCTCTCGAACCTGCGATTGAGAGGCATGGCGCGCGAGACCGTGGCCCTCTGCCGGCTTGCCAGGTATGACGCCGTCACGCACCGGCAGCCCTATCGTCTCGCTGCGGACCTTGAACAGAACCAGTTTCGTGTCACCGATTCAGCTCAACAGGTAGTGAAAGAGCTTGACCTCCCTTCCGGGATCCGAATATTTCAAGTCCAAGTGTTGTCTGAGAATAGTCCTGCCGACGCCAGCGAACTCTATTTTTTCCCCAACGGTGCTGCCGAGCCGGGTTCCATCACCCTTCGCGATGAGGGGGGACGCAGTGTCAGGATCGTGGTCGACTTGCTGACCGGAGATGCCAGGATTGCTGATTGAATGAGCCTGACTATGGCAGGGATGACTGCCGGGGGCTTAGGTGCTGACAGGTACGGAAAGTCTGAAGCCGGAAGCCAGAGATCAGAAGCCGGAAGTCAGAAATCAGAAGTCAGATGTAAGAGATATCCGATTGAGTTTGTGGGATTCTTTGCATTGACCAGTAAATGCATGGTATCGATGAATAAATCCAGAGTATTAAGCCGCCACCGCAAAGTGAACTCGCCTTCCTCCCAGTCGGGCTTCTCTCTGCTCGAGGTGATCGTGGCCACGGCGATCGTCGCCCTGGTGTTCGTCTCGATGATGGAGATCTTTTCAAACGGGTTGCGGAGCGAGGGCCGGGCCGATGAGTATGTTACGGCCATGCAGCAGGCCACCCGGGTGATGAATGATCTCTGGGTCAACACCCTCGAGGCGCAGGCCTCCCGGAATGAGGGGCGATTCGACGACGGCATGACCTGGCAGACCTCCGTCCAAGCCTTTCGTTTGCCAGGCGAGGCCCTGGATTCCTCCAAAAATCTTCCCATGGAAAAAATGATCCTCCGCGTAGAAGTGACTTGGAACTCCCGCGGGTCGGAGAAGAAGGTCCAGCTTCAATCCATAAAAAATGTCCGTAAGGGATCGTCTAAATCCTGACTTTTTGCGTCTTGAACAGCATGAGGCGCGTCGAGCCAGAATTGCGTAATCCGACCTCCGGTTTCTCCCTGCTGGAGGTGATGGTGGCAGTGACCCTCACGGCGCTCCTGTCGACAGCTGTGATTGCATCGTTCCGCATGGGGATTAGCTCGTGGCGTCGGGGGGAGGACTTCCTCGACCGGTCCCAGCGGCTTTCAGTGGCAGCCGAATTGATGCAAAAGCAGATCGGCTCGGCAAATCCGCTTTTTCCCGTGGGAGCGCTGAATGTCTTCTCAGGACTTAACAAGCCCAAAGTGCAGGAAGCCCAGGACGCCCCTGCATTCCTGGGAGGGACTAAAGAGCTTGTGTTCGTTACGAATTATCCTCTGGTATCACGGCCGGAGGGAAGCATGCAGGTGGTTCATTACACCCTCAGTTTGGAGGGAGATTCAAGCGGCCGGATAGGATTGGTTGGGTCGCAACCCGTCACCTCGTCGTCAGCCCTTCAGCTCTGGATGACGGCCGCCCCCATTTTCAGGCGGGAGGATTTCCTGGATCTGGCTACAAAGACGGGGACCCCGGGCGCAAGCTCCTTAAAGCTTCTCGATGGGATCGGGGACATTACCTTTCAATACTGGGGTGAAGAGCAGGTCTCATCGCAGGGTTCGGGGGACCCTGAAACCCGGAAGATCGTTGCCTTTGATCGGTGGGATGGGTCCAAACGCCGGCGGTTGCCGGATGCGGTGTTCATCAAGGTTCAGTTCACCGCGACCCCGAGCGGGCCTGAGGGTCGAAGCCCCTACAATCGCGATTCAATCGAATTGCTCGTGCCCATCAGTGTGGGAAAGAGTGATTAGAAGAGTTATCAGTTGTCGGTTCTCAGTTGTCAGTTGGACCGCTCGGCGTCTCTGCGGTGAATAATCCGGGTTTAAGAATGAACCGTCATTTAAAAAAATCTGAACGCGGTGTCATCCTCCTGATTGTCCTCTGGGTGGTCGTGGCGTTGAGCGTGCTCGCGTTTGGCTTTGCCACCAATGTGCAGTTGGGCATGCGTTCCATTCGCAACACGAAGGACGGAGTGTCCGGATATTTTTTGGCGAAGGGGGCCATGAACGAATCGATTTTTGAAATGATGAAAATATCTCAACCGGATACTCCGCGGGAAGCCGGACTGGCTTTTACGCAGGAACGGGCGTCCTCCCAGCCGCTTTCAATCACCCTGGAGACGGGCTCCGCTCAATGCTGGATTGAGAATGAATCCGGTAAATGGGACCTCAATGCCGGTTCTGCGGCGATATTTCGTAATCTCATGATGCGCCAGTTTGGGGTCGACGACACGCTTGCCAATGACCTGGTCACTCAATGGGAGGAATGGCGGAAGCCGAAACCCGATCCCAGCGGAAACTTCCAGGGCGGCCCGTTCAACTCCGTCGAGGAGCTTTCCGGGTTGAGAGGGATGAAGCCGGAATTCATTTACGGGTTTTGGAGGCGGGCCTCCGATGGAACGGTGGAACACCGCCGGGGGCTGCTGAGTCTGGCGACCCTTTATTCGGGTTCCCCGGGGATCAACCTGAATGATGCACCCCTTGAAGTCCTGCAGGCATTGCCGGGCGTAAATGCTGCCGAGGCAAATGCCATCGTCAACGCCAGGGCTCAACGCTTTTTTGAGTCGGTGGAGGATTGCCAGCAGCGCGTACCGATCCAGTTCAACGACGAGGCCCGCAATCTGGTCACCCTGCAGGAATCCACCGCATTTGCCCTGGTCGCCACCGGGCGCGCTGCAGGCTCCGATTATGAACGAACTATCCGGGCTATCGTGAAGTTTGGAACGAATGATCCTCTGGGCTACCGAATTGTGTATTGGAAAGACGAGGAGATCTAGGCCGTGTTAGCAACCAAGAAGATCGTTTCCATCTCTGTCGACGGGGCGCACCTGCACTTTGTTGCCGTCAAAAAGGGCTTGCGAGGCTACGAGCTCTCCTCATGGATGACTCTCGAAAATGACCCGCAGCGGGATCCTCTCGCGCTTCGGCCGCAGATCGATGAATTCTATCGGCGCGCCGGCATCGACAAAAATCAGACGGTGGTCGAGATGCCGCGTGCCAGGGTGGCGCTTCGAACGCTGCAATTCCCCAAGGCGGTTCTCGACAACCTCACCCATATCATCGAATACCAGGTAGAGAACTATGAGCCCATCGATCGCGCGGGCCTGGCTTATGTGCACCAGTTGGTGGATGACGCCTCGCCCTCCGGAACATCCGCCCTCATGAAACGTCTGGCGCTGTTCAGTCGCCCTCCCTCCGGCAGAGCCAGGATGCAGGGCGCGCCGGTTGGCCAGGAAAAACTGGAGGTGCTGCTGGCCATGGCGCCCCGCGCCGAAGTGGAGCATCAACGAGAGTTTTGGGCCGGGCAGGGGATACATCCCCGGGCTGTGCTTTGCGGGTCGTTTGGGCTGGCGAGGCTTCTGCAACTGGATCCCGGCGCCCCGCGCGAGAAGAACTTTCTCCTGCGCGTGGGCGAGGACGATTTTGAACTGATCGCTGTCTTTTTCGGAAAGATCCGCCGTGCCAAACGCTTTGAATTTCTCTCCAGTGAACCCCCTGCGCGCGCGGAGCACATGTTGCTCGAGTTGGGACGATTGCGGGCAGAGCTCCGTATCGAGGATAAGGACGTTCAAAACGTGTATGTGACAGGTGTGGATCCGGAGTCCGTCCTGAAGGGATTTCGGTCGGACCCTGCCGTCCTCCCCTTGCGACCGTTGCGTGTTCCGGCTTGTCTGCGCTCCCGTGCCAACCTCAAGGAGTTTCATGCCCTGGCTCCCGCCATCGGCGCTTCATTCCTTGCGATGAGCAAGGGAGGCCTGGCCACCGATCTGATGGGCCGGGGCGAGGACATCGCCCAACCCCGTTGGGTATGGGCGCCAACCTATGCGCTCTGCGGATTGGCCATTCTGATGGGGGGGGCAAGTGTCTCGGGGCCCTACCTTCAGCAGTCGCGGTTCCTCGATCAAATGAGTTCGGAGATCACGAGGCTCCAACCCCAGGTCAGACAAGTGGAGCGCCTTGAGACCGAGACCAGCGAAGTTCAGAAGAAGGCGGCGATTCTCGAGACGATCCAGGGACGCGATGCACTCAACCTTGAGGCGCTTCGAGAACTCTCCGAGATTCTGCCGGACTCGGCCTGGATCAATGACTTCAACCTCCGGGGAGATGGGGTGGAAATCAATGGCCTGGCGGAAAACGCCACGGCCCTCGTGCCTCTGCTCGAGCAGTCCCCCCTGTTCAAGGATGTCGCCCTGGCTTCAGGAATTACCAAGAACCAGCAAGGCAAGGAGATGTTTCGCATCCGGGCCAAGTTTGAGTACTAGCGGCTCGCTATCCAGAGTCACGCTGAATCAGAGATGAATTATGAAACTCTCACTTCCAAAATTAGGTTTTGTGGCGCGCCTTTCATCACGCGAAAGAAGAGTCCTGGGCGCGGGACTGCTTGCAGCGGTTCTTTTTGCCGCGCTGTATTTTTTTGCCTTTCCAACCTACGACAAGGTCAAACAGTACCCCGAGCAGATTGCCCAGAAGACCCGGCTCCTGCAGGGGTACAAAGAAGTCATCGCCCAACGGCAGTCGCGGGAACAATCCCTCGATACCACCCGAAAAAGAATTGCGGAGTTGGAGAGTCATCTCCTGACCGCCCGCACCACGGCAGCCGCTCAGGCCCAACTGCAGGGACTCGTCAATGACCTTGCCAAACAGTCCCAGCTCCAGATTAACCGCAGCGATTTCCTCCCGAAGAAGGAGCTGAGCAAGGATTATGAAAAGATTTCGGTTCGGCTCGATGCCGTGGGGACCGTCAACGAGGTGACGGCGTTCCTGACGGCGGCTAAAGAGATGCCCATGTTTGTGCTGAACGACGACTTGCGGCTGTGGAGTTATAGCAGCATGAGTGAAGGGTGGAAGAAGTCGAAACAGATTGCGGCCACCATTGTGGTGTCCGGGGTGATTCGGCACGAGTGAGGATGGGGGATAGGTGGTAGGTAATAGGTGGTAGGTGGTAGGTAATAGGTAATAGGTGAGAGGTGGTAGGTGATAGGCAAGAGAGGGTATGCAAATGGAGGTAGGGAAAAGAAGCTGGAGGTCAAGACCTAAGCGAGTGGTTCTCCTTTGGAATATCGTTGGACCTCGCTCATAACTCGAGACCAAACGCGTGGGCCCTATAACCTGTAACCTATTCCCTATCACCTATTACCTACCACCTATTACCTACCAACAAGGCGCAGAACAATGACAATCCTAAAAAAGATCCTGGCGATGAAATACATCATTCTGCTCAACCTGCTTCTGATCGCACTGTGCGTGTGGATAGGGGTAAGTCTCCGCCGGCAGTGGTTGGCCAATGCCGCGGCTTACCAGGTTTCCAGGATTGTGGCGCCCAGCGTGGCAATGAAGCAGGCCGTAGAGAAACAGAAATCAGCCGACGCCCTCCGGAAGAACTACATGGTCATTGCCAGCCGGAATCTTTTCAGCCCGGATCGCAACGATCAAATCGCCCGTGAAGACACGGTCAAGACGCGCCCTCCCAAACCCGTTTTGTTCGGCGTCATCAATTTGAAGGACGCGAAACTGGCCATGATGTCGTCGCCCGGGACCCGGGATTTCCGATCGCTTAAGGTGGGAGACAAGATCGGGGAATATACCCTGACCAGGATTCTCGCCAACAAGGTGGAGATGCAGTGGGGAACTGAAACAGTGGAAACGACGACGGAAGAGCAGCCCAAGAACATTCCGGCCCCGGTCACACCGGTCGTTGGCGCAGGGGCTGGAGGAAAAGTTGTTTCCGTCAGTGGTTCAGAAGGGGGGGCTGCCTCCAACGGAGCGTCCGGCCCGGCCAATGCAGGCCAGGCACAACCCCCGGCTGGCCAAGGTCCATGCAAGGGACGTTGGGTGAAGACCCTGTTTGGGATGGTGTGCTCTGAGGACACGAAATGAAAGAGCAAGTTCAAAGTTCAAGGTTTAAAGTTCAAAGTCTTGGGTTCAAACGTCAATTTTGAACCTTTAAGGTCTTGAATGGGGCGGTGGGTCTTTAGGGCACGGTGCGAATTGTGGGAAGGAATCATGCAGAAATCATAGGAGTCACATGGTGCACATGAAATCTTTGATCAGGATGGCACTCTGGGTGGGCTTTATTTGGTTGGCCTTCTCCCCGGCAATGGCACAATCTCAACAGGAACAGAAACCTCCGGCCCAGGGAGCGGCTCAAGAAAAGAAAGCGGGGAAGGAAGAGCCCCCCAAGAAAAAGATGAAGAAGGTCCACACCCTCTTTGGGGATGTTTGGGTGGAGGACACCGGTGAGCCGGAGCAGACACCCCCTGGGGTGAAACCTGAACCCGCGGCGCCGACCCCGCCCGGTTCACCTGCGCAGCCTTTGGCGGACCAATCTCCCAAGGCCCCCGTTGGGGATGCGGTTGCTGCTCCTCAATCGCCGCAGTCAAAGCCGAAACCAGAGACCGGAGGGACTCAACAGCCTGTTCCGGGAGAAAAGAGGCCTGAGTCGGTATCGCCCCCATTGACACCCGGTTCCACCCAGGCCCCTGCTACGACCCCAACACAAACGGCACCCCGTACCCCCTCCTCGCCCCCCATTACGGGTGCTTCGCTGGTTTTCAACAACGCGGATCTGATTCAGGTCGTCCAGGTGATCGCCAACCTGCTCCATCTCAACTACGTCCTTGACCCGGGTGTAAAAGGATCCGTGACGATTACAACCATGGGCGATATCTCCAGTGCGGACTTGATGCAGATCCTCCAGACATTGCTCCGCATTAACGGCTCTACGGCCATCCAAACCGGCAACTTATGGCAGATTGTGCCCCTTAAGTCGGTACATCAGATTCCGATTCGAATGGAGCACCCGGGCGACAAGCCGCTGTCAGCAGGGGATGAAATGGTGACAGAGATCGTCCCTATGCAGTTTGTTACCGCCGCGGACATGAGCAAGCTCCTCAAGGAATTTCTCTCGGACGCCGGGTCAATCGTCAGCCACGATCGCGGGAACATCCTTATTCTCACGGACGCCAGCCGCAACATGTCGAGACTGCTGGATTTAATTCGGACCTTCGACTCGGATGCCCTTCAGAACCAGCGGCTCCAGATGTTTACTGTGAAGAACAACTCGGCACGGTCAATCATCGAGGATTTGAAGAGTATTTTTTCAGCTTACGCGATGAGCGACAAGGACTCCGCCATCCGGTTCGTCCCACTCGACCGCCTCAATGCCGTTCTGGTGGTGGCGCCCAACCCGGCCACCTTCGATGTGGTGGAACAGTGGATTGATAAGCTCGACCAGCCCGCTCAGATCGCAGGGATAAGGAACTACGTTTATCATTTGCAATATGCCAAGGCAGGCGTGATCCGGGGTATGTTGAGCGAGTTGTACGGTTCGGTCATTACCAAGGAAGCGCCCGGGGTAGGTCGGCCGGAACCTGCGGCCGTTGCAACGCCTTCTCTCACAGCGGGAATGTCCACCAGTACCATCCTGGCGCAGGGGAATTCGCCGGAAAGGGTTCAGCAGAAGGAAAGGGAAGTCTATGGTTTTCAAGGCAATATCAAGATTGTTTCCGACGATACCAACAACATGTTGATCATTCAAGCGACCCCACAAGACTATGACTTGATTGAACAAACACTCCACCAGATCGACATTCTCCCGCTCCAGGTGTTGATCGAAGCACAAATTTTTCGCGTCGACCTGTCGCACGATTTTTCATTGGGAATTGAATATTCCCTGCAACAGCGGGGCACTGCCCCGGGCGGCACTAAACCGCTCGCCGACTTTACGGGAGGGATCCTCAGCGGCTCCATGGTGATCATGAATGCAAGTGCCCGGGAGCTTTTCGCCAAGGTCACAGCGAGCGAGAATCGGACGCGTGCCAAGACGCTCTCGGCGCCCTCCATCCTGGTCAGCGATAATATGGAGGCCCGAATCCAGGTCGGTGTGTCCATCCCCACCCTCAGTTCGTCGGGCTTTTCACCGGGGTCGACCAACGTGGTCTTTAACACCGTGCAAAATGTGGACACCGGTGTCATCCTGTCGGTGACCCCCCATGTCAACGCCAGCGGCCTGGTCGGTCTGAGAGTCACCCAGGAGGTGAGTTCTCCGGTGCCCCCGCCGGCCGGAGTCACCAACATATCCCCCTCCATCAACCGCAGTTCGGCCTCCACCACTTTCGTCATCAAAGACGGAGAAACCATGGCCATTGCGGGGATTATCACTGAGGATAAAGAGCTCACCCGCACCCGGATTCCCCTCCTGGGCGATATCCCGATCGTGGGGGGCGCTTTTGGAAGCACGAATTGGACGAATAAGCGCAGCGAATTGATCATTTTCATCACACCGCATGTCGTAACGACCCTGGACCGGGCCAAGGTCGTCACAGATTCTTTTAAAGAAGAAATGAAGAATTTGACCAGCGAGATTCAAAGCAAGAATCGAGCGCATCACGCTGCCTGGGATAAGGTGAAGCCGCCCGTGCCACCCCCCACTCAGCCATGATAGAGCAGGGGCGCCCCGACCCGCCAGAGCGCCCCTAAAGCCTTCCTCAGCGCCTCCTGCGTTTTTTGCGGTGAATAGAGATTTACTCCGCCCTCACCTGAATAAAATCTCAAAAAATGAGATTCTTTCCGTCTCAATCATTGATTGTGTAATGTAGGTTTACCAGTCGTTCCGCCGGATAAAGGCTGTCAAATCACTGAAAAGCGCTTGACAACTGAAAACGAAGGATGTTACATTCGGCGGGAATTTCGAGGCTTCACCTCACTGTTGTTCATGAGTCCAACTTTATAGCGGGTATTTTTGACAAAATTCTTGAAGTTGTGACTCAGGGTAGCGATGAATCGATGGTATCTTTCGCACGACAGTTCAGATTCTGGTTCAAGAGGAGGTGAGGCGTCGGAAATTGGCGCGTGATACCACGCTGATTGCGCCAAGCAGCACCCCTTAAACGCTCCTGGGAAGCCTTTGGGGCGATTTCCTGAATCAGCGGCGCAATTCAACTTTTTTACGGTCCCGGCAATACCCCCGAAACCTTGGGGCGAAACAATCAATCCCTTCGAGTAAAATCTAATCCGTCTGCCGATCTTACAGTTTGGATAGGAGGGCGGATCAATTGCCCATATTAAACAAAAGGAGAAACGAGATGTCCTTAAGAAAATTAACTCTAGTTGCGCTTGCCCTCACGTTCCTGCTGACGGGCGCAACCCTGTTTGCCCAACAGGTACCGCACTTCGTCCTTAGCGGCACGCAGACAGTGGTTCGTCAGCACGGTCAGACGGAAGTTCTCGGTGACCTGACGCTGACATGCGACGTGGCTGGAACATTTCCAACCAATTCCACATTTTCAGTCATTTATGCCCCGGTGGCGGGTCTTGTGAACGCCAACTCCTCCAACCTTTTCACCAACGCGAGTGCCCAGGCGGTCAACGCCCGCGCAGCTCACGTGGAGAGTGAACCCGCGACCACTACGATCGTTATTGGAACCGTATCCTTGAACACGGTACTCACCAATAGCATTACCGTGCAGGTGTCCGGCACGGCTGCAACAGGCGACATCATCCGCATCATGGGAATTCGTGCGAACATTGCGGGTGCGAGCTTGCCGCCTGCCACCTCCGTCAATGGCACCATCATTGCGATCCCACCGAACGCCTTCCAGATCGACAACGTGACGACGTTCCCGGTGGCCTTCGTATTGGATGAAATCAGGGTTGACGTCTCCCCGGCAGATCCTATTTTGGCTTGCGAGCCGGGCTTCTGCCAAACCGATTCCATCGACATCACGGAGAAGTTCCCCTCGGCCTTGACTACGGTCACCGATGAGAACGACATCCAGCACACGCCGAGCGGAGTCGGAGCCACCAATGGACCGCCGAAACTGGCCACCAATGGGACGCAGTTGATCGTCACGATTGCCGGGGTTCCTCCCGGAGTCGAAGTGCTCTTCAATGGTTCTTCCGATATCGTGGGCAATTTGTCGCTAACGGCTGTGGGGGCGACTACTTTCGAAAACACCTCAGCGACAACCCCCGCGAGCACTACCTTCACCTTCGCGGTTACGAATGACGATATCAACATCTCAGAACAGATAAGACTATTCTTCGAGTTCTGCCCGACGTCTGATATTCCTGCTCCTCCCGTGCTCTCGACGATTACAGGACAGGTGACTCTGGGTCCGAATAAGTCCGGCACCTTCAACACCACCGTGACTTCAGCCAACATTCTGAGCTTCGTAAAGAATCTCCAGAATACTCCTCCGGATCCGATCGGATCGCTGGCGAATTGCGTTACGAATTTACTCTGTAAGTTCATTTCGACAGCAACCGGTGCAGTGCCCGGTGGCGGCTATGACACGGGTCTTGCCATCGCCAACACCAGCACGGACATCTTCGGAGATTTTGGTGCCACTCCGCAGACGGGTGTGTGCCGTATGTTCCTGTTTGGTTCGGGCGGCACTAGCGCCAACATCAACAGCACAACGAAGCCGGTCTTCACGACTCCGTTGGTTACAAGCGGCACCAGCGCGGTGTTTGATGCCAAGTTCACCGCGGGTGTGGGCGCTGGATTCCAGGGCTATAGCATCATCCAGTGCGACTTCCAATTCGCTCACGCGGAAGCCATTATCGCGGATCAGCAGTTCTCGACCTTCTCACATGGTTACGACTGCTTGATTCTCCCGGATGTCAACGTGGCCGGACCCCGCTCTGCCGATCCTCAGAACTTCAACAGGCAGGAAGGTGCTGGCGAATCCTTGGGTCAGAAGAGGGCCCACCGCTAGTTCTTAAGGTACATCTCAGCAATACAATTCGAGGGGTAGCCTACGGGCTACCCCTATTTTTTTGAGACGGTGGAACTCCGGTAACAGAAGAGTTTCACCGCCGAGTTCGCAGAGGGCGCAGAGTTCTTCAGGCAGGGATCGCTGGACGGGTCAGTTGACCTTGTGCGATGATGATAAAGGACGGGGGCCGATACGAAAGGAAACTCGAAGTCGGCGGGAGTAAGGTGTCTTCCCCTATCTCGACCTTTGCGCGCTTTGCGGTTGAATTTATGGGATAACACTTTTCCACAATGAAAAAAAATCTGTTGCTCCTTATAGGCGTGTTGAGCTTCTTTCTCGTTTTTTTCCTGGCCCCCGTAATTCGCGCCGGGGACAATCCCCTGGAAACGCAACTCCGCGCCCGGGTGACCGAGTTTTGGACGGCTTGGTCCCGGGGTGAGACCGAAAAAGTGAATCTTCTGGTCCGGGAGGGAGATCGCCAGGCTTTCGCCAATGTTCGACGATACGAGATCAAGGAGTTTAAGATTGAGTCCGTGCAGTTTGGCTCGGATTCCAAGTCCGCCGTGGTAAGGACACACATCACGCGGACTTTTCCGACGTCGGCGACACCTCTCGTTTGGACGCTCGAAAATCAATGGGTTTATGAAAAGGGGGATTGGTACCTTCAATTCGCACAGAACAAACAGCCTGCGGGCCAGGAGGGAGAGGGTCCCTCCCTTTTCCGGTCCGGTCCGACCCCTTCCCAGCCGCCGCCTCCAAACGACATCGTCTTTGATTCCACAACTTACGATTTCGGGGCCGTGACGGCCAGCGCCTCGCTTCAACATGTTTTTTCATTTGAGAACCGGGGGAAGCGGACCCTGAGACTGGTCCGCTTGGCTTCGCCCTGCCAGGGACAGCTCGTTACCCCTTCACAGTGCGCTGGAGTGGTGGCCCATTCCGACGCCTCCTTCTTTGCGCCGGGGACAAAAGGAAAGATCGAAGCGCGGTGGCAGAATGCCTTGACCCCTCAGAAGGTGGACCAAGCCGTCGAGCTTTACTTCAGTAATGGCCAGTCTTTTAGTCTCCGTTTTGTGGGCACCGTCACAGAGTCGAAGGCGCCGAAACCGTAAGATACGCGATGAGGGATAAGAAGGGACAGCCCCCGACTTTAGAGCAATTTCGAATTCGAAACTAATGAAAGAAAGGGACAAAGAAAGGGACAGACACCTAAATTTAAGCGGTTCCGAGGCCAATGTGAGTAAGGTGTCAGTCCCTGGATTTCTTTGTTCTTCAATAAACGTCAAGTAATTCCTCGCAATAATCCGTAAAGCACGTTCTCTCAGCTCGAACTCCTTGTTCCACAGTGTCTTGCCCTCGGGAATTCCGGGCACTAACCTACTAGAAAAGGACAAGAAGCGATTCAATCGTAATGGGACAGACACTAACTTTATAAGGAGTTTCGAAGTCAATGCGCGGAAAGTGTCAGTCCCCAAGTGTTACTGCAGTTTTCGTGAAAACAGATCTCAATGAATTGAAAGGGTATGGGTTTCCAATGCACCTAAGAAATTTGCATTCAAAGTCTCATCGCTGGACAAGGGTGACGTGCATCGCTTTCGCATGCTTGGCTTGGGCGGTCCTCACACCGGCTCAGACTCAGAATACCGTCTATTTTGCGGACATCGTCCACGGCGGCTCGGGCTCACCGTTCCAGACAATTCTCCAATTGTTCAATGCGTCAGACCAGGGGGTGACGGGAACCCTCAGTATATTTCAGGACAACGGAGCGCCTTTCAATCTGGGTCTCAAAGACTCTCAGACCGGTAATGCCTTGACGCCCACTTCACCTGGGGTATTCAGTGTTTCAATTCCCGCGCGGGGTGTGAAAGCCGTTGTCACGACGGGCTCCCAGTCGGTACAGGCAGGCTGGGTCCAGGTGACTTCCACGTCCTCTAAATTGAATGGCAATGTCGTATTTCAACAACTGGACAGCGTGGGGAATCTTCTGTCTCAGACGGGGGTAGGGAACTCGCCTGCCATCTCCTCTCTAACAGGTTTCCTGGAGAAGTCCTCCACCGTGAATACAGGCATCGCATTGGCGAATCCATCTTCAACCGCGACGGTGCAGGTCACCCTCCAGGTCACGGGGCCCGATGGGCTGGTCACACTCAGCCCATTTACCTTTTCTCTTGCTCCCCTTCAACACATTGCGCAGTTCCTGGAACAGTTTCCACCGTTTGCGAACGTGGGAGGCACGGTGGGCACCCTGGCCGTCTCGGCAAGTGGGAACATCATCGGAACGTTTTTGAGGCAGGATCGGGGCCAGCTGACCACCGTCCCGCTATTCGCTGGAACGGCGCTGGTTCCCACCATCCTCAGCATCTCTCCTACTTCGGGCAGTACAGACACCACGGTCACCATCACCGGAGCGAGTTTTGATACCAACAATATTGCCAGCAACCATGTGACCTTCAACGGCGTCAATGCGCTGGTCGTGAGCGGAACGGCCACCACGCTGGTAGTCACCGTTCCCCCGGGCCTTCCCGCCCAAACGGTGCCCGTCGTGGTCACCGCGAACGGGGGATCGAGCAACAGTGTCAATTTCACCGCCACCGCAGGGTTTGCAGTGCCGGTCATAAATTCGCTCGACCCGCCGGCTGTGTTGGCCGGCTCCGACACAACGAATGTGACCATCAATGGGGCGAACTTCGGAACAGTTCAGGAGGGCGCCGCAGTTCGGTTCGGAGCGTCGGCAACCACCTTCACGAACCCTGCCTTGCAGGTGGTCAGTTCCACGAAAGCCATTATGACCTTGACGTCGGATCTATTGGGACAGGTTGGAAGCTTCTTTGTGACCTTTGTAAACCCGAGAAACAGTCTGTTCAACGACAACCTATCAAATCCGATGTCCTTCCAGGTGTCGAATCAGATTGCGACCCAGCCGCCGACCATCACCAGTGTCGATCCGACTTCTGCCCACGTGGGAGAACGTGTGACCATTGCCGGAACCAACTTTGATCCGATCAATACGTCTAACAACATCGTCCGGTTCAATGGCGTCCAAGCAGCCTCACTCCTCTCCGCCACCGGGACACAGATTGCAGTCGCTGTACCGGGGGGGGCAACCACAGGGCCGTTGACGGTGACCACGAGTGGATTGACCAGCAATGCTGTGAACTTCACCGTTTTGCTCCCTCTCGCCCTTCGCACCATACCCGTCGGAGCCGCTCCCGCCAAGGTGGCCATCGACCCGGTTCTTAATCAGGCCCTCGTGACCGATAGTAACCCTGGATCGATTTCCTCAGGTGCAACCAACGCCGTCACCTTTGTGGATATCGCGAGCGCGTCTGTACTCACCACGATCTCCGTTGCTGCCGAGAATCCCCTGGGAATCGCTATTTTTGGCCGGCAGGCTTTTGTTGCCAATTTCCCCGGATTGACTCCAACGAGGAACCTGAGTGTTCTCAACCTTGACGCGCGAACCTTCCAGGCCCTGATCGATGTGAGCAGCCTGGGAGGACGCCCGTTCAATCTGGCGGTCGATTCGGCCAATGGCAATGCCGTAATTACGGACAATTCGCTGCATGTGGGCGTGTTAAACTTTGCCACAGGGCAAACTGTTTCATTTCTCGTGAGCACACCGTATGACGTGGCGATATACAACCCCTCTCCCACTGTGGACTGGGCCTTGATTTCGGATTTTTCCGAAGGGAAGCTCGTCATCTTCGATTTGCTCACACAGACCCAAAAGACCACGATTGCCGTGGGACGCAGCCCGCAAGGAATCGCCGTGAATCCCGGCACGGGCCTGGCCGTGGTCGCAAACAGCGGCGATAACACGGTGTCCATTGTTAACCTGAACACGCTGACAGTGGTGGGGACGGTCACCGTTGGATCCAGCCCGAATTACGCGGCGGTGGATACGACGCGTAATCGGGCCGTCGTGACCAACAACCTTGATGGCTCGATCTCGGTGATTGATCTGACAAGCAAGGCCGTCACGGCAACACTTTCGACCGGAGGGAATAACCCCACCGGCGTTGCGATTAGTCCCAATGCCAACCTGGCTCTCGTGACGAACCAGGGCTCCGGCACCCTGGCGTTCATTGCCTTGCCGTAGCGGTGCGTTGGAGGGCATGCGGCGTTCCATGGGGATTCGTCTGTGCCCTAATGATGAAGCGTATTGAGTTTTTGAGGGCGCTCTCGTTGCATTGATAAGAACGGGAGCGCCTTTTTTTGTGACCGCTGGAACGCGGACGGATATCAGGGCGGTGGGATTGGAGATTCTCGGCTTGGGCCCTAGCTCTCAAATGGTCAGGCGCTGGAAGTGATTAAGATTCACGCCGAGCATGCGAGGGATAGGATATGGCCGGTCCCTCACTATGGCGTGCAGGAAACTCTCGTGCTTGACCACATTGGTTTGTATTGAGATGATGTATTGTTTTATTTGGCCCCGATGTTCGCGGCCTTGCCACGCATAATGCGGAGTCATGATATTTCGTGAGTCCTCAAGAGAATTATCGAAAGCCGGGCTTCTGATTCAACAGTGAGTGGGAACTTGATCTTCGAATAGAGACGGCTTTGGACCCAAGGAAAACGATGCCATCCATGCCAAATGCGAACATTGCGGTTGTCGGTTGTGGTTACTGGGGCAAGAATCTTGCGAGAAACTTTGCGCAGCTTCGCATGCTCCGCTGGATCTCTGATACAAATGACGTCGCTTTGGAGGCGCAGTCGAAGCTCTATCCCGATGTAAAGATCACTCCCCGGTTCGAGGAGGTCCTGGAGGATGAGCACATTCGCGGCGTGGTGATCGCCACCCCCGCGGTGGCTCATTATTCACACGCACGCGAAGCCCTCTTGAAAGGGAAGGATGTTTTTGTCGAAAAGCCGCTCTCCCTCCACTACTCGGAAGGACAGGAATTGGTTGCCCTGGCAGAGTCGAAGGGCGCTATGCTGATGGTGGGTCACATCCTTGAGTATCATCCGGCGGTGAAACTACTAAAAGCAATCGTCCACCGGGGTGAATTGGGCCGGATCTGGTATCTCTACTCCAATCGGTTGAATCTCGGGAAGGTAAGACAAGAAGAGAACATCCTGTGGAGCTTTGCTCCCCACGATATTTCCGTTATTCTGAGCCTGGTCGGTCGAGAGCCCGCGGCAGTGAGCGCGCATGGAGGCAGTTACCTTCAGTCGGGTATTGCCGATGTCACGGTGACCACACTTCTTTTTGAAGACGGAATCAAGGCGCATATTTTTGTCAGCTGGCTGCATCCTTACAAGGAACAGAAGCTCGTGATCATCGGGGAACGTAAGATGGCGGTGTTTGACGACACGGTGCGCGAGGGCAAATTGAGAATCTATGACAAGGGAATTGAGTGGAAGTTAGGTTTGCCGGTCCCGCGCCAGACGGCGGAGACGACCCTGTTTCTCGAGGAATCGGAGCCCCTCCGGCTTGAGTGCGAACATTTCCTGGATTGTATTCGAGACAGAAGCCGGCCATTAACGGACGGGGTGAGTGCCCTGAAGGTGTTGAAAGTGCTTGAGGCAAGCCATCACTCCCTGGAGCGAATGGGTGAACCCGTGAGGCTCGACGAGATTGAAGCGGGGGTGCAACGCTGATGGATTATTTCGTTCATCCGTCCTCTTTTGTGGATGAAGGGGCCGAAATCGGCAGCGGCACGAAGATCTGGCACTTTTGTCATGTCATGCCCCGCGCCCGAATCGGGAAGAACTGCAACCTGGGACAAAACGTGCATGTGGCTTCGGATGTCACCATCGGAAACAACGTAAAGATCCAGAATAATGTGTCTCTCTATACCGGGGTGGTCATTGAAGACGACGCTTTCCTGGGCCCCTCCATGGTCTTTACCAACGTCATCAACCCTCGCAGTCATGTGTCGCGGCGAGGTGAATATCAGACTACCCTGGTCAAGCGGGGTGCTTCGATTGGCGCCAATGCGACCATTCTCTGCGGCGTCACCTTGGGCCGGTACTGCTTTGTAGGTGCCGGCGCCGTCGTGTCAAAGGATATCCCGGAGTACGCCCTGGTCTATGGGAATCCTGCCCGGATCCGAGGGTGGATGTGCCAATGCGGAATCAAGCTGTCGTTGAAGGCGGACGCGACGGAGGGGGAGTCGGGCTGTCCGAGCTGTCAGACACGGTACGTGATGCGAGGTGTAATCGTGCGGCCCGTAGAAGGGTAACAAGTTCGGTAGGAAGGTGTCAGGTGCTGGGTGTCAGGTGTGAGAAGCAATTGGTCGTTGGATGTAATCAATATTGGGTGAAGTCGGAAGTCAGATATCAGAAGTCAGATAAGAACGCTCACCTTGTAATCTGCTCCGGGACCGACGGAATTCTACAGTCTAATCTTCATGTTGGCCCCGACACCCGCACCTTCCTTCCGACATCCGACCTCTGACCTCCGACTTCTGATTTCAGTTCGTGTGGGACATCCCTGAATCCTACCAAAGGAGCACCATGGCTGACCTTGACCGATTCAAAGATCAACGCGTCCTCGTGACAGGGGGCGCCGGGTTTGTCGGATGCAACATCGTCCGGAGGTTGTTGAGCACCGGAGCGTCGGTGATTGTTCTTGACGACTTTTATACCGGGAAGGAGGACAATCTTCCCATCGGTCATCCCAAGCTTGAGGTCGTGCGCGGCAGTGTGACCGATTTCGATCTCGTTCGCCGTGTGGTCAAAGCCTCCGACCTGGTGATCCACGAAGCGGCCCGCAACATCATCGTTTCGATGCGCAACCCGAGGGAGGATTTTGAGGTGAACATCGGCGGGACCCTCAACGTGCTCATGGCGGTACGGGAGGCCGGCATCCGCCGCATGGTTTATGCATCGTCGGCATCCATTTATGGGAACCCCCGATACCTTCCGATCAACGAGGAAGATTCCGCGAATATGCTGACGCCCTACTCCGTCTCCAAGTTTGCCGGCGAGAATTATTGCAAGGCCTTTTATGAGAGTTATGGCACTTCCGCCGCGGTGGTCCGCTATTCCAATGTTTACGGCATCGCCCAGCGCCCTGACAATCCCTATTGCGGGGTGGTGGCGAAGTTCTTCGAATCGGCGATGGCCGGTGAGCCCCTGCATGTCCACGGGGATGGCCAGCAGACACGCGACTTCACTTTTGTGGAGGACGTGACGGAGGCAACCTTGTTGGCGGTGCTTTCACCGAAAGCCGAAGGCCAGGTGTACAACGTGGCCACGGGGCATGAAGCGTCAATCAACCAACTGGCCCGCCTGATCATCGAGGTGACCGGTAATCGCGTCGCGCTGGATTTTGTGGACCGGCGCGACATCGACAATATCCGCCGCCGTGTGCTGAATATCGAAAAGATTCGCCGTGATCTCCGCTGGATTCCCTCCGTGACTCTGGAACAGGGGCTGCGGCGCACCTATCAATGGCTGCAGGAGAACAAGAGGCCGGAGGCCGGAAGCCGGAAGCCAGAAACCAGACGCCGGAATCCCAAAGCCAGAGGTCGGAAGTCAGAAGTCGGAAAGAAATGAAGAAGATCTGATTGCTACTCTTGGCGTCTTGAATTTGGACTTTGGGCCAGGAACTTTGAACTTGGAACTTTGAACTTGGAACTCAATGACAGAACAAACAATGCGCGTGCTCTGCGTTGCGCCGGCATGGAATGAGGGGGAACGAATCACGCGGGTTGTCAGCGCGATTCCGCGGGATGTTGCGGAAGCCGTTGTCGTGGTGGATGACGGGTCATCCGATGATACGGCCGAACGAGCCAGGGCTGCAGGCGCCACCGTCCTCCGTCATGATCAGAACCGTGGCGTCGGCGCCGCCATCCGGAGTGGAATTGATTTCGCCCTCAAAGAGGGCTATGACATTGTGGTGATCGTGTCCGGAGGTGGAAAGACCCCGCCCCAGCAGATCCCGAGGCTGCTGGCCCCCTTGCTGAAGGGAGAGGCCGAACTCGTGCAGGGGTCGCGCTATACCGCGGGCGGTGACTTTGTCCGAATGCCGTTGAAGAGGCGGATTGGGACGCGCGCCTACACGGGGTTGTTTTCGCTTCTCCTCGGCCATCGCATTACGGACGCCTCCAGCGGGTTCCGGGCGATGCGTCTCTCCTTGTTCGAGGACCGCCGGATTGATCTTTGGCAGGACTGGCTTGACCGCTACGAGCTCGAACCCTATCTGCTTTTCAAGGCGGTGCGTCTTCGGCATAAAGTGATCGAAGTGCCCGTGACGATCGAGTATCCGCAGAAAGGTGACCGCCTGGCCTATACCAAGATGCGCGCGATCGTCGACTGGTGGCGGATTTTTCGGCCCGCGCTGTATCTCGCTCTCGGCGTGAAACGGTGACAATTTCGAGCCTCGATTACCTTTCCTTTGCCTCTAGACTAAGAAACTCAAGATTCGTCCGGGAATGCCTGTGGGAAATGAGTTTTTAATCCCTTGTCGCATTTCTTGCGTTCCACAACGAAACCAGGAGCCCCCCAATCCCCTTCTTAATCGAAGCCTGTGACGGAGAAGACTCTTTTGCGGTAGGATTCTAAAAGCACCCCGATTTATCGGGGTGGGCGCCATTCCCCCCTCCCTGCTCTTTAACCGATTCATCGGTTTCCTTTCGTTGGTGCGAGCCTCATTAAGGAGGCCAGGAACTTCTCTCTTTTCCAAAGCTGGCTTGAGCGCCCTCCCTAAACCGTTGAAACGGTTTCCATTCGGTTTTCCGGGTTCGTAGTCACCCCGATGAATCGGGGTGCTGTTGAATTTGAGATTCAATGCTCACGGGTTGGGTACAAGAGAAAGCCAAGCACTCGTATGGGAGATGTCCTTTTGCGATTCATGTCCATTGATTACTGATTCGGCGGCTGTCTAGGACCCGGGTTGGCGGGTAGGTTTTGAGGCGAGTTGGGCTCAGGGGGGTTCTGCAGAAGCAGATTCAGATTATTCCTTGCCCCTTGATTGGAAGGATCGATCTCGAGAGTTCGAAGGTACTCTCGGATTGCGGCATCCGTCTTCCCCTGTTTGTGGAGAACATAGGCACGGCCAAAGTGGGCGTCTGCATTCCCGGGGTCCTGCTCGAGAACCGTGTCGAACGCCTCGATTGCACCCGAGAGATCTCCCTGCTTTTGTGACGCGACGCCGAGGACATTGCGCGCGCGTGTGTCTTGCGGGGCCAGGGAAACGGCGCGCCGGAGGTAAGTGACAGCCTCGTCGATCTGACCTTGCTGTTTCAAGCTGATTCCAATATTAGTGAGCAATGAAGGAGAGTCGGGCATGATGGATTCCGCAATTCGATAGTGTTCCATGGCGAGGGAGTACTGGTTGGTTTGAAAGTAAAGAGCTCCGAGGTTGTTCTGCAGTTTTCCACTCCTCGGTGAAACTTGAATGTCGTGTATTGACAGAGTTAGAGCATCGGCCCAGTCGCGGTTCCGGAAAATAGTCCGAGCGGTCAGGACGACCAGAAGTACTCCAAAGAGACCCCAGAAAACTGCCCGGGTGATCTTTCCATGAACGGCTTCATGCACTCTGGCCAACGCCATCCCGATGGGGAGGCACAATCCCACTGCCGGGAGGTACATCAAGCGGTCGGCTCGGATCGTGCCAATAGGAATGACAATGTTGCTGACCAGTGAATAAGTTATCCCGAAAAAACCGAGGCCAAAGAAAAGGCTCGGTGCCCGTTTATAACTCCAAATCAAGATAGCTGTGAAGGCAACGGCCAGGGCGAGAACAGTCAGCGCAGCGGCACTGTTCCAGCGTGTGAGGAGCGGGATCTGGTCGAAAGAGTAATCACTGGAGAAGGACCTCGGCCAGAAAAAGAGACCGAGGTTTTGAAACAAGACCTTCAAGGCGGTCATAAGGCGGACGGAAATTGCAGCGTGCGCCAAAGGATTGTCCTGATAAGGGATGGTTGCTGCCCCGACCGACTTCAAAACGCTGAATGCAATTCCAATGAAAGTCAGACTCGCCAAGAGGTACCCGGCATAGACGGTCTTGAATTGACGGCGCAACTGTTTGACAAATTCCCTTGGATCGCTGCGTGAGAAAAAAACGAACTCTGCCAGGAGTGCGACTCCAACCCAGGTTATTGCGGACTCTTTCGAGAGTAGCGCAAGAGAGTAAAAAACCATCGAAAGGACGTAGGGCCTAATCGCCCAGTGTTCGGAGAGACGCAGCCGGGTGAAATAGTATAAGGCTGCAATGAAGAACAAAGTAACAAGGGCGTCCGAGCGACCGGTGATGTAGGTAATCGCCTCCACCTGAGCCGGGTGGACAGCGAAGAGGAGAGTCGAAAAGGGGGCCGCCCATAAGGGCTTGGGAATCAGCAGGCGAGCAGTCCAGAAAAAGCACAAACAGATCAGGATGTGGAGGAGACGGTTAACCAGGTGAAACCCATCAGGGTGAAGACCACCGATCCAAACATTGATGGCCAGGGTCAATGCGGTAAGGGGGCGATACAAACCCGCCTGGGCGTGAGAGAAGGGGGAAGTAAAGATTTGAAGAACCTGGCTGGGGTTCTGAAGGGTTTTGTTCAGCACAATGTAGGATAAGTCGTCCATCAGGAATTGGTGTCCCCAGCTGTTCAGATCGCAGACAGTAGCTGCCAGGATGATGAGCCATTCTGGACGGGAGAATCTTTGGACCAGGGTCGGTCGAGTGGTGAGTTTGTTGGTCGGCTGAGGCGCAGAGGAACGGGCTTTTTGTTTCATGGGATCAAATAAGAGTATTCAGTCTCTTCGCCGCCCTGCCACCTGTGGGGGAGAGCATCATTTCTGGAGAGTGACGTCGCTTGTCCTCATACTGCCCTCAGAGAGCGTCATGATAATGGAACAGAATGGACCCTGCAATTTAATAAGAAAACCCAGCCTCTGCTTGGTCAGGAGAGCACCTCAGGGTTAGCGTGGAGTTCTCTCCCGAGGGGATGGCGGCGGGGTCTGTTTCTGCAAAGCCAGGTTCAGATTCTTCTGGGCTCCTGCGTTGCGAGGATCGATCTCCAGGGCCCGGCCATATTCGTTGATCGCTTCGTTCACCCTCCCCGCCAGGTAGAGGGCATTGCCCTTATTAAAATGGGCCCCCGAACTGAAGGGGTCTTGTTGAATGATCTGATCAAATTGCTGGATGGCCTCCGTGAGGTTGCCCCGGGCCTGGAGGGTCAGGCCGAGATTGGTACGAGCCAGTTCCGGGTCGTTCGGGCCGAGCACCAGGGCGCGCCGAAGACACTGAATGGCCTCTTCGGATTTCCCCTGACGCGACAGGAGGGCCCCCAAATCATTAAGCAAGTCGGGTTGGTCGGGGTAAATGGAAAGTGCAAAGCGGTAATGTTCTCCGGCCTCAGCAAGCTGGTTCCGGGCGAAGTATTGCTCACCCAGATAGCCGTGCATCTTCACGCTATCGGGCGAGTAACGGATGGCCTTGAGGTACAGAGTAAATTGATCCCGCCAATCACGATTGCGAATCACGGTTCTGCCCGCGAGAAGCAGGAGGACCACAAGCGCCGCCGCGCGGACAGGGTTTTTCCACACTGTCGGGCGTGCGGTCTCCTCCAGGTAAGCCAACCCCAACCCTCCTAAGAGACAGAATCCGAAAGCCGGCATATAGAGCAAGCGGTCCGCACGAATCGTGCCGATCACTACGATCAGGTTGCTGACAACGGAATACGTAACGGTGAAATATCCCAGGCAGAAGAAAATGTCGGGAGATCGTTTGTGGCTCCAACCCAGGAGGACCAGAAATGCCGCTGTCAGGAAGAGAACCGCCAGCGAGGCCCCATTCGTCCAGTGGTCCAGAACCGGAATTTGGTTGAACGAATAGTCGGGAGAAAAATGGACGGGCAGGATGAGCTGTCCAATGGACACGAAGAAAATCTTCAAGGAAGTCAGCAGGCGACCGGAAAAGCCCGCCGTGACCAGGGGGTTAACCAGAAATTTCGTGGGAGTGATGGAGATCCCCCGGAAGGCAGAAAAACGAAGGGCGACGTACACCAGAGTTGCAGCGATGTAACCGGCGTAGACTCTCCAAAAATCCTGCCGCAGATGCTCGAAGAAGTCTTTGACCTTCCTCTGTGAAAAATAAACCCACTGCGTGAGCAACACGATACCCAGCCAGGTAATGGCGCTCTCCTTGGATAATAATGCGAGGAAATAAAGAATAACTGAGATCACGTAAAGGCGCAGGCGATAAGGCGTTGCTCGCATCCGGATAAAAACAAGCCAGGCGAAAACGAAAAGGAGCATCGCCAGGGCATCGGCCCGGCCACTGATGTAGGTGATGGCTTCGGTCTGGACCGGGTGGACGGCGAACAACAGGCCCGTCAGGAATGCGACCGCCGGCCGCTGTGGCATCAGTCGGCGCACAACCCAGAAGATGCCCAGGCTAGTGAGCACATGAAGCAGGCGATTGAAGAGATGAAAGCTGTCGGGTTGGGGGCCGCTGATCCAGTAGTTGATCGCTAGCGTGAGGGCCGTCAGAGGTCGATACAGGTCCAGCGTCACATTCGGGAAATGCACGAATGGAGCGGTGAAAATCTGAAGGATGGAGGCGGGACTGTGGATGACCGGGTTGCGAACGATGTAATCCATGTCATCCATCACAAAATGGTGCCCCCAACTGTTCACATCACAGAGGAGAGCGGCAGCCAAGATAATCCAGGGTCCATGAAGGATCCGATCTCCGAAGGGGGTGGATTGCTCTTTCCCTGGTTTGCCTCGGGACTTTGACTTGGCAATCTTTTCTTTCATGGTCGCTTTAGCGGATTCAAGGGTGCTGAAGAACCGGAGTCGTCTTTTGAAGCAAAAGGTTCAGATTATTTCTGGCCAGCGTGTAGGTGGGGTCAATCTCCAAGGTCCGGCTGTATTCGGAGATCGCCTCCGAAAATCTGTTTTGGGCCACCAGGGCATTGGCTTTGTTGAAATGGGCGTCGGCATTGGAAGGGTATTGTTGGATGACGAGGTCATATTGCGCGAGGGCCTCCGCCACATGACCTTGTGCCTTCAGCGCTAGCCCGAAATTGTTGCGAATCGCCGGATTTAGTGGGGAGAGAGAAACGGCGCGGTTCAAATAAGCGAATGCCTCCTCTGAATGTCCTTCCCGGCTGAAAAGGCTCCCGAGGTTATTGAGCAAGTCGGGATAGTCCGGTTTGATGGCTTCAGCGATTTTGAATTGTTCGAGGGCCAGGTCCATTTCGCCGCGTGAGAGGTACTGGGCCCCCAGGTTGTTATGGGCCTTGGCACTTTGGGGCGCGTCCTGGACGGTCTGGGCATAAAGAGTGAATTCATCATGCCAGATCCGATTCCTCGAGACCGTTCCTGCGACCAACAAAACGAGAACAGTCGCAGCAACAACCCGTAGAGTATTCTTTGCAGCGGGTCCCTTGAGCGAGGCGATGGCCCGGGCATAGGCAATTCCTCCCAGCAGGAAGATTCCCAGCGAGGGCATATAGAGCAGACGGTCCGCCCGGATCGTCCCAATGGGAATAAACAGATTACTGACCAGCGAGTAGGTTGTGAGGAAATAACCCAGGGCAAAGAAAAGGGAGGGGGCGCGGCGATAGCACCACGCCAGGACAGCGAGCGAAGCCGCAGTCATGACCAGCACCGCCAGCGCAGTCAAACTCCGGACCTGCTGGATCAACGGAATTTGATTGTAGGAATGATCGGCCGAAAGGTGGATGGGCCAGAGCAGCACCCCGAGGGACTCGAACAAGATCTTCAGAGCCGTCAATACACGGTCAATCACCGTCGCATGGGCCAGCGGGTTGTCCAAAAAGGTGACCTCCACCCTTGAGATCCCCTTCAATGCAGAAAATCGCATTGCAAGATAGGCAGCGCTGACGAACAGATAGCCGGCGTACAATTTGACGAAGTGTTCCCGCAGATGAAGCCAGAAGGTCTTGAGTTGACTCTGGGAAAAAAACACGAATTCGGTCAACAGAGCCACCCCCAGCCAGGTGATGGCACTCTCCTTCGAAAGCAAGGCTAGGAAGTAAAAAACCAGGGACCCTGTATATGGACGCGACAATCCGGTACTTCGAGCACGGATAAAAAACAGCCAGCAGAAAACAAAAAGAAACAGCACCAGGCAGTCGCTGCGTCCGCTTATGTAAGTGATGGCCTCGGTCTGGATAGGGTGGACTGCAAACAGCAGGGCGGTGATGATGGCCACCGAGGAATCTGGAATTAATCGACGAAGGATCCAGAAAGCCCCCAGGCTTGTCAGCACGTGCAACAGCCGGTTCACGGCGTGAAACCCGTCCGGATTCAGTCCGTGAATCCCATAGTTGAGAGCGAAGCTCAATGTGGTCAGCGGGCGATACAGTCCGCTCGGCATTCCATACATCAAATTATAGGGAGAAAAGAAAATTTCATGGATATGGCCAAAGCCCCGGATAAGGGGATTCCCGACAATCCGGCTCAGGTCGTCCACGACAAACTGGTGGCCCCAACTATTCCAGTCGCAAGCAAGCGCTGCCAGAATGATGAGCCATTCCCAGCGGCGGAGGCCATCAGGGATGATGGTTCTGGAGGGTTTGGACCTGCGAGTCTTACGGCTTTCCGGGGCAGTTTGAATTCTCATCCACTTGCTCTGTTGAGCCAGGGTCTCATGCGGGCTTTACTGAATGAATCGAACTGATCATACGGGTGCATTTAAGATAGGCGCAACAGGTTTTTGCCGGTCTGCTGCAGAAATCAATCACGCCACTTGAATTCCCCGGACTCAGGTTGAGCGGAGCAAGGGCGGAAGATCGGTATTTTTGTTGTCTTGTCTTTGTGCAGGCCTGGGAATTCCAGGGTTCAATTTGATAAAACAGAACTTGAGCCATCTGCCTCGCACATTCTGGGGACGTTCGCACTAAATCGGGTCTCTCTGGTTACTTAGAATCTGCTTGAGTTCCTTTGAGTCGTCATGCACACTATTTTTTTGCCCGTTCCCTCCACTGAAGTTCGACCGAACCGGCCTCCTGAGTACCGCAGGGTCCTGGGTATTTGGGGGTTATGAGCGAACCAATTTAAAGGCCGAAAGGTGGCCATGCCTGAGAGACGCAAATGGAGCCCGGTCGGGCTCCGTCAGAACAGGAGTCATTCCAAAGGAGAGGCCCGGGAGGGCATTTACCGAAATTATGTCGTGCTGTTCCTCCTAATTGGTGTGGTGTACCTCGCCACGATAACGGATACGGCGTTTGACTGGATCAGCGACGGGCAGGTCATGTTCGATACGGCAGTCAGCCTGCACGAATTCGGGGAATTTGGAATCAGTCCAGCCGAGGTGGATGCCAACACCGGGATGAGTGGGACGACCGATTACTATGGAAAGTACGGTCTGGGCCTCTCCTTCGTCGAACAGATCCCCCTGTGGTTCGTTTCCCCCGTGGAAAAAATCTTCGGAGAGGGGCGAAGCAATGTTCTGTTTCCTTTGATGAACATGCTGATTACCGCCCTTTCGGCGCTCCTTGTTGCTCTGTGTCTTCGCGATTTGGGTTTCCGCTTCCGGACCTGTTCCCTGGGCGCCCTTGGATTTGCCTTTGGCACTCCAGCGTGGCCATACACATCCTATGATTTCAGCGAGCCCCTGCAGGCCCTCTGTTTGGTCGCGGCTTTTTGGTTCATCCTCCACGCGACGAGAAATCATCCTCCCTCTCCAATTCATGTGGCGATGGGCGGTTTTGCCCTGGGATATGCCGTCTTCACCAAAGCGCTGCTGCTCATCGTGATCCCCTGGTACGCCATCTACCTATGGATGTCTTTGGGAGGGGCCCCGCTGAAGCGGCTTCGGCAGTGTGCATGGTTTCTGACGCCCCTGCTCCTGTGGGGAGTCACCCTGGCCGCTCTTAATGTTCATCGTTTCGGATCTATCTTTGAGTTCGGGTATGGAGGAGAAACGAAGAGATTCACTACCCCACTGTTGACGGGACTGTTCGGTTTGCTCCTCAGCCCAAGCAAAGGTCTCATTTTCTATGCTCCCCTCTCGATTCTGGTACTTTGGGCACTGTGGAAGTTCCGCAAGACTTTTTACCGGGAGGTCTTCTTATTTGTCACCGTCTTCGCGGTTATTGTGGTGACAAACTCGATGTGGTGGTCGTGGGAGGGTGGAATTTCATGGGGGCCTCGTCTGCTGATGCCGATGATTCCGCTCCTCGCGGTCAGTGCGGCGATGGTGATTGAGTCCTCGCACTGGACCCTGCCCGTGTTCATCTCCCTCGCAGGGGTCGGAGCCGCGATCAACCTGCTCGGAGTCCTGGTAAATTTCTTGGTCTGGGTCAATGCGGTCGGCGCGAACCAGATCCGGCTCCCCCTCAACCTTCGGGGTCGCTCGGCCTATGCCTTCGTCGAGCACGACGGTAAGCGTTGGGTTCGACCTCCTTTTGCCATGTGGTACATCCCGGCATTGAGTCCTATACGGGGGCATGCGTGGCTGCTACGTCTGCGCTATTTTGGAGTGCCGTTTTCCTTAAACACACTTACTTCTTCCTCTTCAGGCCCCTTGCCGAAAGTCAGCTTTCCTCCGGTCGAAATTGACTTTGCGTTACTTAAAAATGAGTTCGCGCTTTCTCACCTTCGGTCGGCGCATTTTTGGCTTTATGAGACGGTGACGGGCCAGCCGAGGGAGGAGATTTTCACCTATCCGGTGTACGGGATTTCGATTGAGCGGCAAGGGGACCGGGCGGTGGCGAAGGGGGATGGGGAGCGGGCTGTGGAATGTTACGCGCGGGGGGCGGAGCTGGTGCCGAATTACGCCAGTCCGGCGCTGAAGCTGTCGCGGCTGCAGGTGGAACGGGGAAGGGTGGGAGAGGGGGTGGAAACCCTGCGGCGGTATCTGTCGCGGGGAGACCGGAATCAGGACCAGGAACGGGCGGTGCGATTGCAGCTGGCGCAGATCTACGAGAAAGCGGGATACCGGGAGGCGGCACTCGAGCAGTACCGGAGCTATCTCACACTGCAGCCGAGCGAAGAGAACCGGACCGCCATCGAGCGGCACATTGCCGAGCTCTCTAGGGCCCACCCCTGAACGATCTTGAAGTGTGCTAAATTGTCTCAGCGGTTTGCTGCCGTAAGACTCGAGGTGGCGGACCAGGAATTTCCGACCGTCTGCAGATCCTCATGAGCACGAAAACCAAATCACGACGAACTCCGAGGTCCAAAGCAGAGGCTGCAGTCACTGAGCGGACAGATCCGAGCCAGGAGTCCGCGAAATCAGTTGGGAGTTCCACAGGCACGCCCCACCCCAAACGTCATCGACACGTCCATCTCTTCATTCTGATCTGCCTGGTTTACCTTTGCACCCTGACCGACAGAGCCTTCGACTGGATTGGCGATGGCCAGGTGATGTTCGACACGGCGGTCAGTTTACACGAGTTTGGAGAGCTGGGAATCAGTACGGAAGCGGTCCAGGACCTGAGTGAGGGAGGGGGAACGACGGATTATTATGGCAAATACGGGCTCGGGTTCTCGGTGGTGGAACAGGTTCCGCTCATGTTGGTGACGCCGGTCGAGAAGCTCTTCGGCGAGGGGAGGAGCAATGTCCTCTTTCCGATGATGAATATGCTCCTCACCGCCCTGACGGCCTTGCTGGTGGCACTGTGCCTTCAGGAGATGGGCTTTCGATCCAGAACGCAATGGTGGGCAGCCCTGGGGTTCGCTTTTGCGACTCCTGCATGGCCTTATGTGTCGTACGACTTCAGCGAACCTCTGCAGGCTCTTTGTCTGATTGCAGCCTTCTGGTTTTCACTTCGAGTGAAAGAAGCCAGACAGCCCTCTTTCCTCTATCCAGCGTTGGTTGGATTCGCGCTTGGATTCGCCGTCCTCTCAAAGCAGCAGCTCGTGATTCTGATTCCCGCCTATGCCCTCTACCTCTGGATGTGCTTGGTCGGAGGCAGGAAGCAGAGGCAGCGCAGTTTCGGATGGTTCATGATTACCCTGGGCATTTGGGGAGTGGCGATTGCCGCGCTCAATCACCATCGGTTCGGCTCCATTTTCGCTTCCGGCTACGGCGATATCGGGATGAAATTCAGCACACCCATCCTGACCGGCTTGTACGGTCTTTTGATTGGCCCCAACAAAGGGATCGTCTTTTATGCACCCCTCACTGTCCTGGTTCCCTGGTCCCTTTGGAAGATGCGCCGCCAGTACCGCATTGAATTGGCATATTTTGCGTCGGTTTTTGCTCTGCATATCCTGTTGATCTCGAAATGGTACTCCTGGGAGGGAGGGGCATCCTGGGGTCCCCGCCTGCTGATGTCAGTGATCCCTCTGATGGTAGTGTGTGCGGCCATGCTTCTGGATTCGGTGCGATGGTCTTTCCATGCCTTTGTCGGCTGTGTGGCTGCTGGAATCATCATTAACCTCCTTGGGGTGTCAATGAATTTTCTGGTGTGGTTGAACGCCGTGGACACAAATCGCATCCGTCTTCCTCTGGAGACTCGCGGGAGGCCAACCCGAGAGTATATTGAGCATGATGGAAAACGATGGTTCCGTCCCTACCTCGCGACTAACTTTGTCCCGGTCCTGAGCCCAATTCTGGGACATGCATGGCTCCTTCGATTGCGTTACAGGGGAATTCCTTTCAGACTGAACGGAACGAATGACGGGTCGACACCGATGGTCTCGTATCCGCCGATAGAGATCAACTTGGGGTTGATCAAAGACCCTTTTTTTCAATCCCACCTTCGGTCGCCGCATTTCTGGCTTTATGAGACGGTGACTCATCAGCCCCGAGAGGAGATTTTCACCTATCCGGTGTATGGGATTTCGATTGAGCGGCAAGGGGACCGGGCGGTGGCGAAGGGGGATGGAGAGCGGGCTGTGGAATGTTACGCGCGGGCGGCGGAACTGGTGCCGAATTACGCCAGTCCGGCGTTGAAGCTGTCGCGGCTGCAGGTGGAACGGGGGAGGGTGGGAGAGGGGGTGGAGACCCTGCGGCGGTACCTTTCCCGGGGAGACCGGAATCAGGATCAGGAACGGGCGGTGCGACTGCAGCTGGCACGGATCTACGAAAAGGCGGGATACCGGGAGGCGGCGCTCGACCAGTTTCAGAGCTATCTCACACTGCAGCCGAGCGAGGAGAACCGGACCGCCATCGAGCGGCACATGGCCGAACTCACGGGGGTCCACCGTTGAACGATCTTGAAGTGTGCTAAATTGTCGGAGCGGTTTGCCGCCGAAAGAATCGCTTTGGCGAATCCGGAGTTTCCATTCGCCTGCAGATCCTCATGAGCACGAAAACCAAATCACGACAGACTCCAAGGTCCCCAATGGCGGCTGCGGCCACCAAGCGGACCGGTCCAAGTCAAGAGTCCGCGAAATCCGGTGGGAGTTCCCTAGGTCCGCCCCGCCCCACGCGTCGTCGACACATCCTTCTCTTTATCCTGATCTGCCTGGTTTACCTTTGCACCATGACCGACAAGGCTTTCGACTGGATCACTGATGGTCAGGTGATGTTCGACACGGCGGTCAGCTTGCACGAGTTCGGAGAACTAGGCATCAGTCCCGAGTCGGTCCAGAAACCAACCGCCTTAGATGATGCCTCCGACCATTATGGAAAATATGGCCTCGGACTCTCGGTGGTGGAACAGGTTCCACTCTTGCTGGTGACGCCGGTGGAGAGGATCTTCGGTGAGGGCAGAAGCAACGTCCTCTTTCCGATGATGAATATGATCGTCACGGCTCTGACCGCCTTGCTGGTGGCACTCTGCCTGCAGGATCTGGGCTTTCGATCCGCATGGCAATGGTGGGCAGCTGTGGGGTTCGCTTTTGCAACCCCTGCATGGCCTTACGTGTCGTACGACTTCAGCGAACCCTTGCAAGCTCTTTGTCTGGTTGCAGCCTTCTGGTTCCTCTTGCACGCAACAAAAGTCCTTCCACGCTCCTCTCTCTGGGTGGCTGCGGCAGGATTTACCTTGGGGTTTGCAGTTCTAACGAAACAGCAACTTGTCATTCTAGTTCCAGCTTACATCCTTTACTTCTGGATTGCCATTCCCGGTCCCGGACTGCCGAAGCGTCGCCTCCTGGGGTGGTTTCTGCTTCCCATGATCGTTTGGGGGGGTGCGATCGCCGCTCTTAATCTCTATCGATTCGGCTCGATCTTCGCGTCCGGTTATGAACGCCTCGATTCAAAATTCAACACGCCCTTGTTGAGCGGCTTGTACGGCCTGTTGCTTAGTCCGAACAAAGGGATCATCTTCTATGCGCCCCTGAGTATTCTGGTTCCATGGTCTCTTTGGAAGCTCCGCAAGAGCAATCGCCGGGAACTGACTTTTTTTTCAGCGGTGTTCCTGATCCAGATCGTTCTGATAGCAAAATGGTTTGCGTGGGAAGGGGGAGCGTCCTGGGGCCCGCGCTTGTTGATGCCCATCATCCCTCTCCTGACAGTTTGTGCCTCCATGCTGCTTGGGTCCATCCATGGTTCGTTCCCGGCTTTTGTGAGTTGTGTCACTTTGGGGGTTCTAGTTAACTTTCTCGGGGTTTCAGTCAACTTTCTCACCTGGTTGAACGCGGTCGACACCAACACGATTCGTCTTCCCCTGCAAATTCGAGGGCGTAGTCCGAAGTTGTATGTGGAACACGATGGGAAACGCTGGTTTCGACCATACACTGCAACCAACTATGTCCCGGCCCTGAGCCCCATCCTGGGCCACGTCTGGCTTTTAAGGCTGAGGTATTTCGGGATCCCCTTCTCCCTGGAAGCATTGGAAAACGGTACGCTGACCTCCCCGGTGGTGTCGTATCCTCCGATTGAGATGAATTTCACGTTGTCGGATGATCCGTTTTTTCGTTCACAGCTGGGGTCAGCCCATTTTTGGTTGTACGAAACGTTGACGCATCAACGGCGCGAGGAAATCTTTACGTACCCCGTGTATGGAATCTCGATCGAACGCCAGGGAGACCGGGCAGCGGCAAAAGGCAATCAGGAGCGGGCCCTGGAGTGTTACTCTCGAGCAGTCAGGTTGGTGCCGAATTATGCCAGTCCGGCGCTGAAGCTGTCGCGGCTGCAGGTGGAACGGGGAAGGGTGGGAGAGGGGGTGGAGACCCTGCGGCGGTATCTGTCACAGGGGGAGCAGAATCGGGATCAGGAGCGGGCCGTGCGTCTGCAACTGGCGCAGATCTACGAGACCATCGGATCTCGCGACGCCGCCGTGGAACAATTTCGGATTTACCTCACGCTGCAGCCGAGCGAGGAGAATCGGAATGCGGTTCAGCGTCACCTTCTGGAACTTGCCACACCGCACCCATGAAAAATTCTGTTCATGAACTTGGCGGGCCGGGCTCGATCGCTCCTCCCGTGCTGAGCGGACCAAGCGGGCTGGTGTGATTTATTTCAACGGAAGCCATGCGCGAGGCCATTCCTTGCTGAGTCTCTTGTGCAGTCCGAGGCTGCCATTTCTTCGGGACGATACGCGCTTCGAGCAGAGTCATCATGGGGGACAATCGGCCATGATATCGAGGGCGCGTCAAAAGCTTTTTTGAAAGACCTTATGAAATCGGATTCGCCAATCCAAAATGACAGGCAGCCGGGAACCTTGTTGCATTCCGAGCCGGGCCCACGGACCGTTTCCATCAAGGTGTGGGTCGCGGCCGCCCTCCTCTTGACGCTTTTTGCAGCGCAAAACATCTACGAGATGCGTCGCGAGAGTTGCACGAGTGATGAGGTGGTGCACCTTCCGGCCGGCCTCACCTACCTGCTGAAACGAGATTTTCGTTTGAATCCGGAACATCCTCCGCTCCTCAAGGTGCTGTGTGCCCTCCCGTTGCTGGCCCTCCGTCCCCGGGTCGATTTCAATGACCCGGCGTGGAGTGTTCCACCCCACCAGTCAGAGTTTGGATCGCATCTGTTGTACTCCAACGATGCGGACCGCCTGCTTTTTTGGGGCCGCCTGCCGATTGTTCTAATTTCCACCACCCTGGGATTCTTCGTTTTTCGTTGGGCTCAACAGCTTTATGGAAGCACTTCCGGGTTATTCGCTTTGGGGTTATTTGCTTTTTCGCCTAATCTCGTCGCCCATTCTCATTTTGTGACCACCGATGCCGGGGTCACCGCCTTCCTCACAATCGCCTTTTATTTTTTATGGCGGCATTTATGTCGGGGGGACCGGCGAGCGCTCTACTGGAGTTCGCTGACAATGGGAGCGGCCCTCGCTGCAAAATTCAGCGCAATCGTCCTCTTTCCTGTTGCACTCATTCTTCTGTGGGTATTTCCCCGAGCCGATTCTAAAGCCAATGCCCCTGTGGCGGCGTCAACCTCCGGAGATCCCCAGAAGCATCGGAATGCGAAAGCTCAAAGAAGACCCCGGAAGAGGAACGAGTCTTTTCGCCTCCCAAAAGGATCCTGGAAGTCATTTCTGCGATTAGATCGGTCGAAACTATTCGCCCTGACCATCCTGGTGGGCGTTTGCCTTCTGGTGGTGCAGGGTGCTTATTTGGGATCTCACGACCCCACCCTCTATTACAAGGGAATGGAGCAGGTCAACAAAAACCATCGCCCCGATTTCCTTTATTACTTTTATGGCACCTTCAAAGAGGGGGGCTGGTGGTATTACTTTCTTGCCGCGTTCCTGGTTAAAGCGACGTCTCCCTTCATCATTCTGGTTTTGCTCCGGGGTGCTCTTTTTGTGAAGAACTGGAAGCAAGAGTGGAAAACCGCTGCTTTTCTCACCCTTCCGGCTGCCGTTTATTTTGCGGCAGTCTCGGCACTTGCCGATCCACTGGGGGTGCGCTACCTGCTTCCCGTTTTTCCATTTCTCATGGTCTATGCAGCCGGAGCTCTGAGTCTCCTGGCCCCGAAGAAACTAGCTTTCTGGACGCTCTGGATTCTTCTGGGGTGGCATGTTGCATCGTCCGTGATGGCATTTCCACATCATCTATCCTACTTCAACGAATTTGTCGGAGGACCTACTCATGGCATGGACTGGTTGGATGACTCCAACGTGGACTGGGGCCAGGAGCTGAAGTCTTTGAGAAAAGTCCTGGATGAACGCGGTATCTCATCTGTCACGCTCTATTCATTTTCGAGGTTTGACAATCCCGAATATTATGGAATCCACTGTATCCGTCCGACTCGTTTTGAATGGGCTGCCATCGTAACAAACCCCGCTCCACCCCACGGGTTTTATGCCGTCAGTGCACACTGGTTGGCCCGACAGAAGGCCCTGGGTGTTGATTGGATGAAACGATTTCCCGTTATAGCAAACCTCGGAAACTCGATGCTCGTGTTCCAGATTTCATGAGGAGGGTTCTCGAGTCATGCGGCGGTAGGCCGAGAGGCGAGCCGTAGGTTCTGGGGTCCGGTGTGTCCGACTTCCTGGAGCAGAAGCTGAGGATTTCACCTGCTCCCGCTCCCGGATGGACCTTTTCCGATGCCGGTGCAACCACTGTAGTATAATCCGCCCGTTCCACTGGGGGTTTATGTACAAGGGACTGAAAATCACTGTGGTCATTCCCTGTCTAAACGAAGAGGATGGCATCCGGAAGGTCTTAAGCAATGTCCCGGCGTTTGTCGATGAAGTTCTGGTCGTCGATAACTCTTCGACCGACCGGACCGCGGAAGTCGCGCAATCGATGGGGGCCAAAGTAATCACCGAGGAGCTGCGTGGCTATGGAAGGGCATACAAGAAGGGACTCCTTCACGCCGCGGGTGACGTCATTGTGACCCTGGACGGCGACCACTCCTATCCGGTGGACGCCATTTCCTACTTGATTGAATCGTTGCTTCGTGAAAAGGTCGGCTTTGTATCCGCCTCCCGCTTTCCTATTCTCAATCCTCAGTCCATGTCGATGAAGCACCATATCGGAAATTCCATCCTTTCACTGGTGTTTTCCACTCTGTTCTGGCGGTGGGTGCGGGATTCTCAGTCGGGGATGTGGGTATTCTATAAGTGGGGGCTGGAATACATGCAGCTCTACAGCGATGGGATGCCGTTTTCCGAAGAGATCAAGATCGAAGCGATTACCCATCGCAAGATAGGTTTCAAGGAAATCCATATTGAGTACTCCACCCGGGTGGGAGAGAAGAAACTGCAACCGTGGAGAGATGGGATCGAGAACCTGGTCTACCTCTTCCGGAAGCGGTGGTTGGTCTGGCGACGGCACTGGTTCAAGTCACCCGATAACGAGACAGCAGCCCCATGAAGGAATCATCCCTCCGAATCGGGAAAGATCAGAGATGGCGAGACCTCACCCTTCTGATCCTCCTGGTCCTTTTGAGTTCGCTGCCCTTCCTTCATCGTGCCATTCACCTGGACGAGAATACCTACCTGACCCTGGCGCGAAATGTATCGACTCATTTCTGGTTTCCCCAGGACTTAAACGGCCTCTGGTTTGGGATTCCGGTTTTGAACTTCAGCGGGCATACACACCCGGTCGGCCTGGCGTATTATCTGGCCCTGCTCCTCGACATTTCCCCTCATGGCGGGGAATGGCCGTTGCGTCTGGGATTTCTGGTGTTTCCTCTTGGTTACTCGGTTGCGGGGTACCTCCTGGCCTGTCGTTTTACGAAGTCTCCATTCTGGGCCGCCGCTTTAATGATGGCGACGCCGGCCGTCCTGGTCTTCTCTCCCACCTTGATGCCGGATCTTCCGATGACCGCCTTCTGGCTCTTTGCTGCCCTGAGCTTTCTGACGGGCCTTGACGATGGAAAGTTCTGGAAACTGTTCCTGGCCGGTATACTCCTGATTTGTGCAACGTTGATCAGTTATCAGGCGATATTCATGAGCGTTTTGCTGGCGGTCTACGCGCGGGTTCGCGGGGAGCATCGCGCAAGAGTCTTCGCGTGTCTTGCCTTACCCATTGTCTTTCTTGCAATGTACTGGTATGCCGGCTATGTCCATTATGGTTTTTTCGCGGCCACCCGGAGCGGAAAGTACCTCGCGCTCTCAAATATATTTGGCCTGGAGTACTTCAGACAGAAATTTCTGGGGATGTTGTCCACCCTTGGTGCCACGACCATTTTTTGCCTTTCCCTGCTGTGGGTGTTTGGGAGGTCGGCCGGATGGAAGAAATCTTGTATCGTGGGGTTGCTGGCGGTGGTTGCGAACCTCTTCTTGCCAGCGGGCTATTCGCCGTTTGAGCGGGCGGAGTTCTTCCTTTTTGCCGTCACGGGGATGATGGTGCTGTGGTTCATGACAAGCGCCCTGGCTCAAGCCTTGAAAGGATTAGTTTCCGATGACTCCTCTCAGGCCAACGATCTTCTCCTGGTCTTGTGGGTATTAGGCGTAGCGATTTACACGGTTCTCCTGGCTGAATTTACGGCAGCAAGATATGTTGCCCCGCTGGTCCCTCCCCTCGCAATTTGTTTTATGAGGCGTATCGAGGAGTTTTCACGGAGGGATGGGAGACCATGGAACAATTTCATTCGAGTGACAACCTTTGCCACCTGGTTTTTGGCCGCTGGAATCGCCTATGCGGACTCGCAGTATGTGGGTTCCTATCGGGAGTTCTCCCAGTGGTTCTCGGGGAAGTACAGTCAGCCCGGCGGAAGAATTTGGGTGGGAAGCGAGGCCGGGTTGCGTTATTACATGGAGCGGGTGGGCGGCCATCCCCTCGTCAATGCCTACAGTCCTGTTCTCCCCGGTGTGCTGCCCGGCACGGCGTGGGGGGAGGCCCATTTCGGGAAGCCGGGGCTGAACGATTTGCTCGTGCGGCCCGCCAGTTTCCTCCGTTACGACCTCACTCCCGATTTGGAACTGTCGGCCACGATTGACTCCAGAAGGTTAACATCCTCGTTTCCAATCCGCACCTATGGCCCGGCCGCCCATGCGGGTCTTCATGGGACTAACGTCGGGCTTCTTCCATACGCGATTTCTTTGGCGCCTCTGGATCAGATTGAAGTTTACAGATACAACGTCTTTGCCTATGGTTCGCAAGATGCAATCGCCTCAGCATTTCCAAGGAATGAAATTCATGAGACGATGATGACCATTGGGGGAGTGCGGCGGACTGTTATTGTCCTGTCTTCCCGGGCACGGTTGTCTTACTCTGTGATAGTGCCCAAAGGATCCGTGCTCACTGGAGAAGCTGCGATTGACGACTCGTCAACAGCCGGCTCACAGTGCAAAGTGGAGCTTCTCGTTTCCGTCCATCCTGGATATGCCTCACCCGAAGCACCTTGCCGGGAAGTCATTCTCAGTCCGCGACGGTCGGCAATGAAGGAGCCTGTTCCACCGGTCCGGTTTTCCTGCGAGCTGGGTACTTTTGAGGATCAGCGGGTTCAACTTAGTTTCGAAATAAAGAGGGCCCCAGACACGGAACGCCTTTGTCCGGGAGTTGCGCTGTGGAATCTGCAGTGGATCCCGGATCCCCATTAAGAGACCCTTGTGCCGGCCTCGATTCTGTGAGGATATTAATGCGGATACGGACATTCAGGACCCTGTAGTATTTTCTGATGGATTGAAGGAGAGACCAAGAGAGTCTTTTTGAATTTTGCCGGAAGGGGATCAAACTCATTCTTCCGGGGCCCACGGACTGAGTTCGTGACGGGCCAGGGGCGGCGAAGAATCCAGTGGGGGCGGACGTCATCGGAAGTGAGTTCCAGGGTCCAATGCCGCGCAGATTGAGACGAGGCAAGCATTCATGTTGAGGTACAAGGACGGGATTTTGCTTATTGATGAGAGGCGGCTGAAGAACTTGGTCGACGAGGCGGAGACGCCCTTCTTTCTCTTCAGCGAGGCCCAACTGCGCGCCAATTATGCCGCCCTGGAGCGCGGTCTCTCACAACCTGGAGGTCAGGCTGCCATTCGGTACTGCGCCAAAACAAATAACGAAGCGGGGGTGTTGAGGGTGCTGGCCTCTTGTGGAAGCCAGATCATGGCCTCTCACCCCGCCGAGGTTCAGCTGGCCTTGCAGTGCGGCTTTACCCCTGAAAGAATTGCCTATCAGCGGCCGGTTCTGATGGAACATGAAGTGGAAGACGTGTTGAAGGGGGGAATAACCCTCGTGCATGCCTACCGGCAGGAGGATTTGGAGATACTCGAAAAGGTTGCGGCAAAGCTCGGAAAAGAAATCCGGATTTCCCTTCGGGTCCGAAATGATTCGTTTCTCCTGCGGCTCTCTCCTCTGAATCTCTTGTCGCGCCGTTTGGGGTTTCAGGAGAGCGGAATCGATGCGGCGGTGGAGCGAATTGTCGGGTCCCGGTCCTTGAAACTGCACGCGCTCAATTTCTACTGCGGGACCCAGCAGGAATCGACGTCGAGTTTTAAGGGCCTGATCCATACGGTCGTCAAAATCTGCTTGAGGATAAGGAGCCGGTTTAGCATTGCTCCCGTGGAGATTAATTTCGGTGGAGGAATTCCTTCGCATTCCTTGAACCGGGTAAGACTTCCCAGGTTTTGGGATCGGTGGGGGGATCGGTTGGAGGAGTCAGAACCCGCGCTGGCTCTGGAGCAATTTGGTCGAGCCCTCGCTGGACAATTCATTCAGGAGTCTCACAAAGCCGGGCTTGACCCGCGGCCGGCGGTGGCAGCCGAACCTGGCCGATCCATTGTGAGTAATGCCGGAGTCCTCTTGACGCGCGTCCACGCGCTGGAAGAAGATTGGGCATTTCTTGATGCAAGTCACAATTATCTCGGCGAATCAGTCCTGTTCTTCAGGCGCAGGATTCTTCCGCTCGTCGGTGGGGAAAGGCAGCGACTGCGATACTATCATCTTTCTGGGAACACCTTGAATACGATGGACGTCCTTGACTTGAGGCGGCGGCTGCCTCGGCTCGAGGTCGGCGATGTCCTCTGCTTTGCCGACGCCGGCGCTTACACCATCTCTCGTGCCAGTCGGTACGCAGGCCTGAGTCCGGCAGTCTATTTGCTTCAGCTGGACGGAACGATGCGGTTGATCCGCCGCCGCGAGGAATTTTCGGATTTGACAGGCCCCATGACCATACCGGAAGACCGGGAGGGATCCCCGCGTGCCTGATGATGGGAATCAGTACTCTCCGACGTTGGTCACCGGGGCTTCGGGGTTCATCGGCCGGCGTTTGATCCAGACTCTATTGCAGATGAATAGGCAGGTCATTGCCTTCTCCCGCCGGCCTGAAGCTCTTTCTGATTTGAAAAACCCTGTACTTCAGATTTATCAGGTCGACTTGGAAGATCCCGGGTCCTACGTGCCCTACCTCGAAAAGGAAGTCACCATCTTTCATCTGGCAGCCGTCAGGAGTCGGCCGGGTTCCCCGCCCGAGCTATTCCGAAAGGTGAACGAGATGGCGAGTTTGAAGCTGGCACGCGCATCCGTGCAGGTGGCCGTGCGCAAATTCGTGTACGTGTCCTCGGCGGTTGTATTTGGACCCTCCTTCGGGAGTCCTGTCAGTGAAGCAGGCGGTCTCAGTGAAGGCATGATGGGGGATTGCTATATCGCGTCGAGGGTGCGTTCTCTGCGTGCGATGCAAGGGGTCATGGTGAACGAAGGGCTTCCCCTCGTCACGCTCTGTCCCACGATCGTATTCGGCCCGGATCATCCGTCCTCTCCAAATAAGATTACCTCGCACATCCGCCGGATAGTTCGCTCCGGTCGTGACGTTGTCGTGGCGGGTGGGGTTCAGAAAAGGAATCTTGTTTTTGTGGACGATGTTATTCGCGGTATGCTTTTGGCTGAAAAGCTTGGAAACTACGGAGAAATATTTATCCTCGGAGGGGAAGACATCTCCCACCGGGCGTTTGATGAGATGATTTTGACACTCTCAGGACGGAAACCTCCGATGTGCCTGTCAATTCCGCCGTGGCTGGCGCGCACCTCCACGCGGTGGCTGGACAGGCTCTTGAATCATGAGCGGTGTTCTGGATATGAGAGTGCCGTGAAGGTGCTGACGGCGGGATGGCAGTACAGTTCTCAGAAAGCCGCCCGGGTTTTGGGTTATGAGTGGAACCCCATTCGGAGTGGCCTTTTGAAAACCATTTCCTTTATCAAGGGTGAGGTTCAATGACCAAGGCTCAAGTGCCACAAGGAGTTCTCGATTTGGACTGGGAAGCTCAGTTGAGGAAGCGCCGCGAGCAGCGCGAACAATGGGACACGCTGGCCAGTGCGATGCCTGACCTCCTGCCCGCTTCATCGACGGCTTATTACCGTCGATGTGAAATCGCATTAATTCAGCGCTCCTTTGGCTCGTTGAAAGGCAAACGGGTCTTGAAGCTTGATCTCTGGAATGAAGCCGTGAACACCCGGATTCTCAATTGGATGAAGTCTGAGGGCGCTCAAGCCTTCGGCATTGACATCAGCTACGTGACGACCAGTCGAGCCCTGGGGAATTCGGTCCTGAACGGTGGCCCGCTCCACTTGTCTCAGGCCGATATTCGCAATCTTCCCTTCGAAGATGATTCCTTCGATCTGGTGTACACCATGGGGACGATTGAGCACATCGATGAGTACCATGAGGCTTTGTGCGAGGTGCACCGCACACTCAGGGTCGGGGGAAAGGCGATTGTCGGCGTCCCTCACAAGTGGAATATTTTTCTTCGGCCATTGATGGTCAGTGTTCTGGATTTTTTCGACAAGTATCCCTACAGCCCGGAGAAATCGTTCAGTTCCAAGGAGCTTCGTCAGGTGGTGGAGAGGGCAGGATTCAAGGTCTGCCGACGTGCCGGTATCCTGACGGTTCCCGGGATCATCCGCATGGCCGACCTCTTCTTCTTCCGCCGCAACATCCCCGCCTATAAACTCACCCCCCTTCTCCTGTGGCCGTTTGACTACCTGGAGACCCACTGGGAATGGCCCGGACTCTTCGGTTACCTGTTGGCGTTGGTGGTTGAAAAGGAATCATAGAACAGCGTTCGGCATCATCGATGTTCGAGACCCACGCCTTCCATCCTTACTTCCCTTGAAGTCCGGAAGCGTATTCCCGCTTTCGCAGGGCGAGGATGGAGCAAGCTGTACCAAACCAAAGCGCAGGCAAGCCTTCGCACTCCCAAGGTGACTCACTTTGGCCCCGGAGGGGCGGCCAATTTTCGATTGATCAGGTCGATGCTTTTCTGGGCGTCGGTATAGTGAGGATCGATTCGGAGGGTCTGTTCGTACTCCGAGAGGGCTTCATTGAGCTGCCCCTGGAAATAGAGGGCACTGGCCTTGTAATAGTGATGGTCCGCACTGGAGGGATCTCTTCGGATCAAGTCATCATAAAAAGCGATGATCGCCTCGTCCTGCAGCTTTGCACCGGCGGAATCACCCTGGGTGCGAAGGGCCAAAGCGAAGTTGAACCGAATCACCGGATACATGGGGGCCAGGTCGACCGCTCGACGAAAATATTGGATCGCCTCTTCCGTCTTCCCCTGTCGTGAAAGGACAATCCCGAGATCATTCAAAAGCATCGGATCGTCCGCATAGATGGACTCGGCAATCCGATATTGCTCCAGCGCGGGACCATATTCCTTCCGGGCGAAGTAACCGACGCCCAAAGAGTGATGGGCCTTAGAACTGTTCGGAGAGCTGCGGACCGTTTGAAGCGCAAGGGTCATCCCATCTCGCCAGTCGTTATTGCGCCGCACCGTCCGCACCGCAAGCAGTATCACTGCCACCGCTACAGTCATTCGGAAGGCCTTTTTGAACGAGGGCCGCTGGAACTGCCGATCCAGTCCGGCAAGAAGGGCGCCCCCCATCAAGAGAATCCCGAGCGAAGGCATGTAAAGGAGCCGATCCCCTCGAATTGTCCCGATGCGGATGATGAGGTTACTGATGATGGAGTAAGTGGTGAGGAAATAGGCCAAACCGAAGAAGGCGTTGGGCGCCCGAAAGTAGCTCCAGGCCAGAAGGAGGAGCAGGACCAGGGAAAGCGCTATCATGGCAAGTCCTGCCGAACTGCTCCATCGAGTGATCAGCGGAATCTGATTGTAGGAGTAGTCGGCCGAGAGATGCATGGGCCAGACCAGTTGCCCGATCGATTGAAACAGGACCTTGAGCGCGGTCAGTTCACGGACCACCAGCGGGACGTGCAGCAGGGGGTTGTCGATCAGAAGGGTGTATCCTCGTGGGATTTCTCGCAGGGCAAAGGTACGCAGCGCCAGGAAGACGAAAATGGCGGAGAAATATCCTGCAAAAACTTTCCAAAGCCCCGTTCGCAGGTGATCCCAGAGAGACGCCAGGCTGCCTTTGGAAAAATAGACAAATTCGGTGAGCAGGATGACACCGATCCACGTCACGCCATTCTCTTTGGACAGCATGGCAAACAAATACAATATCAGCGCCACCACAAAGGAGCCTCTTCGTCCTTCCGCCGACCGTCGGGCACGAATATGAAAAAGCCATGCAAAGACGAAGAACAGCATCGCCAGGGCATCACTGCGGCCGTCAATGTAGGTGATGGCTTCAGTCTGGATAGGATGAACCGCGAATAGCAGCGCGGTCAGGGAAGCGGCGGTGACATCTGAAAGCAGGGATCGAAGAACCCAGAGAATTCCCAGGCAGATCATCACATGCAGGAGGCGATTGACAACATGGAACCCGTCAGGGTTCAGGCCGTTGATCCAACAATTTAAGCCCAGGGAAAGTGAAGTGAGGGGGCGGTACATATGGCCCTTGGAAAATAAAACAGGATCAAAAGGCAATATGAACATTCGGAGGACATTTCTGGGATTCTGGAGGAAGAGATTATTGACAATTTTGGTCGTGTCATCCATTGCAAATTGATGTCCCCAGCTGTTCCAGTCGCAAACCAGGGCTGCAAGGATAATGAGCAATTCCCAGCGGAGAAATCGTCTCAGCAAGACTCCCCCGTGGGAGCGGTCCTTGTGTGTTCTAAAGTGTGCCGAGTGGGTTCTTGCATTCATTCGTTTGGTCTTTTCCAGTTAAACAGCTCCCCCCATCCCAGGAAGCCAATTGAATTCATCATATCGACAGAATTTGGACTAAAGCAACACTTTTTGCAAACGACGTGGGCGGCGCCGTCTTCAGCTTTTGCGATTTGATTTTCCGGCTTTCTCAAGCTCCGTCGCTCCGGTGCCGCAGGTATTCCCGTCCCGACCTCAAAATCCCCGTTTGTCGAGGTTCGACCAAATTCAAACCTGGGTTTGTATGGATTTGATTGATGTTGCCGAAGAGGGTGCCTCCGCTCACCTCTTCCAAACCCTCGTCTCAAGATCGGCGAAGAGAAGGGAGTTCTGCAGGCGCACTTGACCCTTGACGGGGGAAAAGTCCTTCCCGGAGATGAATTGTTCCTTATCGAGGAAGATTCTGATGTGAGTCGAGGCATTGAGCAGCGCCCGATTACTGAATTTAACTTGCAAAATTTCTATAGGTTACGGTATGGTTGAGTTTTCCGGGACAGCTCTGAGCCGTAACCGGGGGAGAAGCCCCGCGAAACTGGGTGGGAAGAGGGTTATGAAGATATTATTGCTCCGCGCGAAGCCAGACTTTATGGACATGGTGATCGGAATCCCCATTGGATTAACCATGGTCGGGGCAATGGCAGAGCGGTTGAACCACAAGGTCGAAATTCTGGACCTGGCCCTCGAAAAAACTCAGGACGCGGCGGACCGGCGGTTGCAGAGTCTGTTGCAGACGAAGAAGTTCGACCTGGTCGGCCTCACCGCCATGACTGTCGAATATGAGGCCGCGGCCCGCGCGGCCCGCATGGTGAAACAGTCGGACCCGGCGGTCCCGGTCGTCTTTGGAGGGCAACATGCCACCATTAAGGTTACAGAGGTCCTCTCCCAGGATTTCTGTGACTTTGTGGTCAAAGGCGAAGGAGAAAGCGTTTTCTCGGAGCTGGTCACCAGGCTGTCCGATGGAGGCTCCCTGGACGATGTAAGAGGTTTGGCGTTCAAACGCAATGGCGAGATCGTCCAGACATCCGATCAGGAACTCATCCAGGACTTGGACGGCTTGCCTTATCCGGCCTACCACCTTCTGGAGGTGGAGCAGTATTTTGCGGCCAGTTCAGCGCGGGCAACCACCAAACACAAGCGTTGCATGCAGGTCTTCACGAGCCGCGGGTGTCCCTGGCGGTGCACCTACTGCCACGATTTGTTCGGCAAGTCATTTCGCGGACGAAGCCCCGAAAACGTGCTGGGCGAATTGAAGCTGTTGTACGACCGGTGGGGCATCCGCGAATACATGGTGGAAGACGATATTTTCAATCTGGATATGGAGCGGGCGAAGAAGATTTTCGACCTGGTTAGAGAGAATCTGCCGGGGGTGTACTTCCAGTTCGGGAACGGTCTGCGGCTGGAGCGGTTTGATGAAGAACTTGTCCGTAAGATGGCGGAAGGCGGGACCCATTATATTTGCATCGCCATTGAGTCCGCGAGTCCGCGCATTCAAAAAATGATTAAGAAGAATCTGAAGCTGGATAAGTCGGCGGAGGCGCTGCGCTGGATGCGCAAACACAGAATTCGCACGCTCGGATTTTTCATGCTCGGTTTTCCGACCGAGACCCTGGAGGAGATCCAGCAGACCATTGAATACGCCAGCCAGCTCGATCTCGATGAGGCCCTGTTCAGCATCGCGACGCCATATCCCGGGACTGAATTGAACAAGCAGGTCATGGAGATGAGTCTCTATGACCCGGACCTGGTAAGCCGGGGCGGAGAGGAATTTCAGCTGATCAAGACCGAACAGTTTGACTACCATACATTGCGCAAACTGCAGCGCAAGGCGTACCGGTCCTTCTTCCTGTCAAAGTTCCGGTACCTCCGGATGATCCCGAAACTGGTGAACGTGAACTCCTCCATGAAATACTTGCGGGCCATTGAGCGGAATTTCCTGGCCTACGGCGGGGCGAAGACCTCGCGCATCAACTGATTTTATGAACCAATCCCTGTCGCATATTAAGAACCGGATGGTGATCTTCTGGAGTTATGTGGGACGAAAGACCGTGGTTCGAGGCGGCCCCAAATACGTCCTTCTGGAGGCCACCGGGAAGTGCAATCTCTTCTGTCCCATGTGTCCCCGCGAGCTGGTTCATTTTGAGCCGGTGGACATCCCCATGCCGCTTTTCCAGAAGGTGATTGAGGAGGCCCGTGATTACCTGGAATTCACGGTTCCTTACGGTGCGGGAGAGCCGCTGCTGAACAAGCGCATTTTCGAGATGGTCCGGTTCTGTCGCGAACGCCGTATCCGCATCGGCATCTCGACCAACGGGACCCTCAATAACCCCGAGCGTAATCGGCAGCTTCTGGATTCGGGGCTGGACTATATTATTTTTGCCTTTGACGGCGCCACCAAGGAGAGCTACGAGAAGTACCGCAAAGGGGCGAAATTTGAAGAAACGCGGGACAAGATCCTGGAATTCCTGAGGATGAAGCAAGAGAAGCAATCCAAGATCTTCACCATCGTGCAGATGGTTCGATTGAAGGACAATGCGGGCGAGGTGGAAGCATTCCGGAGAATGTGGAATCTTCCGGGGGTTGACCAGGTCCGGATCAAGGAAGACGAACTCCAGTTTGACGGGGTAGGGATCCCGCGGCCCCGGGAAATCCTGAAACGCCGGAACCCCTGTCACTACCTCTGGCAGGGGCCCGTCTACATTCATCATGACGGCAATGTATTTCCGTGCTGTTACATGTGGCGTGGCGAGCCGCTCGGAAATGCCAACCAGCAGCCGCTGGCCGAGATTTGGAACAATGAAAAAATGCAGCGTCTGCGGCAGGCTCATCTCGACTTGAAGATTGAGGCTTACCCCGACTGCGTCAACTGCCATGCGCCGAAACCGCGCCTGCCGGTGATCCTGGGGAGCTTCGTCATCAATAGCCTCGCCGTTCGGAAATGGATCCCGGTCTTCGAGAAGCTGTCCCTGCTCTTTAAAATCTCCGTGTTTGAGCATCGTGCCGTCGAATCGCCCAAGGTGGATGCCAACATCCGCGGTTGAGACGGTTCGTCCCCTCCTTGTCGTCTCCTCCGGCCCCGCGAACCGCTGTCATTTCCTCCATTTTCATCCGCTGCCTCTTGCGTTCGTTCCGCCCTTCGAGTACGCTTGGCTAGATTTTCATGCGCTTACCCTGTTGTGTCCCGAATGGAACTGAGTTTTGAGAGAAGGGGACGTCTGGTGGGCCGGCACTGGCGAATTCATGAGTGAAAAGGCGTGTCCGCTTTGTTCAACGGAGGAAACTGGGTTCTTTGCCTACAGCACCGACTACCTGCTGAAGACCACGGAGAAAGTGTTCTCGCTTCGGGAGTGCACGGCCTGTGGAATTGTTTTTCTGGCTCCCATCCCATCCGCGGAGGAGTTGCGGGCTTACTATCCTTCCGGGTACTGGTGGAGCGAGACGAGCCGTGCGCCGGGTTTCTTGTCGAACCTGGGAAAACGACTGGAGTCGTTGTACCGTCGATTGGTGTTGCGGGATCACGTCCGATTTGTCCTCGAGGCCGCCCGCCATGTTTCGGAAGAAGGTGAAGCGGTTGATGTCCTGGACGTCGGTTGTTCGGGCGGAACCCTGCTGCACGAGCTTTCCTGTCGCGGAATCTTGGGGCGCGGTCTCGACTTCTCCGAGGAGGCTGTGGCGCACGCCATTCGGGTGTACCAGCTGGACTGCCGCGTGGGGGATTTGACTCAAGCTCCGTGGCCGGGAAAACGATTTTCACTCCTCACGTGTTTTCATGTGTTGGAGCACGTCCCGGAGCCCCGGGCCTTTTTGAGGGCGGCAGAGGCTGCACTGGTCGAGCGGGGTCGGATTGTGTTGCAGGTGCCCAATATCCGGAGCTGGCAATGTCGCCTGTTCGGTCCCCATTGGTACGGGTTGGACCCCCCGAGACACCTCGTCAACTTCAGCGACCGGGCACTGATCCGTTTGCTCCAGGAGACAGGTTTTGAAATCCAGAGGGAGAAGCGATTTTCGCTCCGCGACGATGCCGCCGCGTGGGTCTCCAGCGCCTTTCCCTCACTGGACCCGTTGGCCCGGGCCATCCGCAAGACCTCGCGAAAGCGTCCGGCCGGGGAGCCATCGGCCCTTGGCATTTTTAAGAATTTCGTCTATTTTGTTTTATTGGTGGCAGCCACTCCGGTGGCGCTCTTCGATTCGCTGGCGGGTCGTGGGGCAACCCTCATGGTTGAGGCCCGGCGATCGTCGAAGCCCTCCACGCGTCATCTTCAACACCACCCTGAATCTTTGTGACAACCGGCAGCTTGAATGGAAAATGAAAAGTCCGTGACGGTCATTGTGGTGAACTGGAACAGCCGCGACTTGTTGCGGGAGTGTCTCTTCTCCCTGCGGCGGCAGACGTACAGGAACTTTCACGTAATCGTGGTGGACAACGGTTCGATCGACGGGTCCCTCGAGATGTTGGAGAATGAATTTGGCGGGTTCGCCTACTTGATCAAGAACTCGCGTAACCACGGGTTCTGCCGGGCGGTGAATCAGGCCATCCTTGCTTCCGCCTCGGAATACGTGGCCCTGCTGAATAATGATGCCGAGGCGCAGCCAACGTGGCTGGAAGAGATGACGCTGGCGATCCAGCGCGCCGGGGACATCGGCATGTGTGCTTCAAAAATCCTGAAGCATGATCAGCCTGATGTGATCGACAAGGTGGGACACCTTATTTACCTGGATGGCCAGAATCGAGGCCGTGGAACGGGCCAGACCGACCGGGGGCAATTTGACCAGGAAGAGGAAACACTTTTCCCGGATGGGTGCGCCGCGCTCTATCGCCGGGCGGTCTTTGATGCCGTGGGTCTGTTTGATGAGGATTTCTTTGCCTATGGCGATGATGCGGAGTTGGGGCTGCGGGCCCGGCTCGGCGGATGGCGCGCCCTCTACTCTCCACGAGCCGTTGTCTACCATCGCCATTCCCAAACCCTCGGGGCCTATTCCCCGGAAAAGATTTTTTACGTCGAACGGAACCGGGTGTGGCTGGCCGTGAAGCTCTTTCCCCTCTCCATCCTGCTGCTGAACCCGTATTATGCCGGGCTCCGTTTTTTCGTTGGCATGATGGGTTCCGTCCTGCGCAAAGGACCCGCCGGCAGTTTCGCCCGGGAGTATTCCATACTCCGCTTGTTGTGGACCATTCTTCGGGCCAACCTGTCGGCCCTCGTGCGGCTGCCTCAGATGTGGAGAAAAAGGGGGGAGGTAAAGCGCCGGCAGAAGATATCGAACGAGGAACTCCGGCGGTTGTTGTCCCAGTTCCGGATCGGGCTAAAAGAGCTGGCTCTTGAATAGGTCCGGTGTCCGGCGCTTCCGGGCCGCCCCGCCTGGACTGGAGTGTGAGGAAATATGTTGAATGCGCGCCTCCACAGCCTTGCAGAACGATGGTTGCCGGGTGCCCTGCTCCGCGCCCTCGATCCGTTTGAGGCTCTGATCTCAGATCGACTGGCAGCCTTTGTGGCGACCCTCCCCGACCGTTCGCATGTTTTGGATGCCGGAGCAGGACAGTGCCGTTATGCCTCGGCCTTTCTTCGACACCGGTATGTTGCCCTGGATATTTCCGTCGGCGATTCCTCCTGGGATTATTCACAATTGGACATTCTGGGGGATTTGGAAAAACTGCCGATCGCCAACTCGGCGTTCGATGCGGCGATCAGCATCGTGGTGCTGGAGCATGTGCGGGAGCCCCAGGAGGTGATGCGCGAGACCGCGCGTGTCCTTCGACCGGGCGGACGATTCTTCATTGTGGTCCCGAATCAATGGGAAGTTCACCAGGCCCCGTACGACTATTTCCGATTCACACGGTACGGGCTGGAACATCTGCTGGTGAAGAGCGGGTTCCGCATCCAGCGGGTTGAGGCCATTGGGGGTTTTTTCTGGCTGATGTCCCGTCGATCCATCAATTTGCTGACGTTTTTCCAGGGCGGCCTGAAATGGGTGATTTTCCTTCTGTTGGCGCCCTTCCTGGGATTCTTGATTCCGATCCTCTTCTATTTTGCCGACCGGTTGGATCGACGCAAGGATTTCACATTGGGATATATTTGCGAGGCCAGCCGGGAGGGCTAGGGACGCATTGCGGGTTCTTGTGAGGGCCATCGACGGGGGTGACGGCGTTTTTCTTTGCGGGTGACCCGACTGAAACCGTGCGTTGGTTCAGCCGAATGGCAAGCTAGCGCTTGACAAAGAAGAGCTTGTCGTATAATTTTGATACTTTGGCCCACAGGCGCTACGCGGAGTGAGGAGATGTCAACGCATTTTACGAAGGCTTCAGAAATCAATAGCAAGTGGTATTTGATCGATGCCAGGGGGGTAGTGTTGGGTCGTCTGGCCACGACCGTTGCCAAGCTGTTGATAGGTAAGACCAAGGCCAATTATGTCCCGTACCTTGACGGTGGCGACCATGTGGTCATTGTCAACGCAGACAAGGTGAAGATCACCGGGAAAAAGTTGGACCAAAAATTCTATCATCGGTTTTCGGGTTACCCCGGCGGAATGAAATCGATTTCGTTGAAAGACCAGTTGGCCAAGCATCCGACGCGCGTCGTGGAGGATGCCGTTACCGGGATGTTACCCAAATCAAAACTGGGCCGGGCCATGGCGAAGAAGCTGCGTGTGTATGCGGCTCCGTCGCATCCGCACTCGGCACAGAAACTGGAACCCTTTCTCATCAAGCCATAGGGTTTGCACCCTTTTCAAGGAGTTTGAATTTGTCCACAGAGTTATCGACACCGACGGTGCAATATTACGGAACGGGCAAACGCAAAACGGCGGTGGCCCGTGTTTTTTTGCGCCCGGGTATGGGGCACTTCAAGATCAACGACCTGAAATTTGAAGACTACTTCAAGACCGAAACCTTGCGCAAAATTATCAGTCAGCCATTACAAGCGACTGAGACGGCAGGGAAGTTCGATGTATTGGTGAATGTCCAGGGAGGCGGCCTTTCAGGTCAGGCCGACGCCGTGCAATTGGGAATTTCGCGGGCCCTGCTCGAGTTCAACGTCGAATTGCGAAAGAAACTGCGGGAAGGCGGATTCCTGACACGGGACGCGCGGATCAAGGAACGAAAGAAGTACGGGCAGAAGGGCGCCCGGAAACGGTTCCAGTATTCGAAGCGTTAGTTCCGAGGCACCTTGTGGGACAGACGTCCTCGTCTGCCCTGGGAATGAACTCCTCTGGCGGACGAGGACGTCCGCTTCACCATTAGAATTCGACGCCGCAGACCGGGGGACTGGAAAGGGATGCGGCAGCAGTAAATCTCCCCGCGGGGGGGCCGGGTTGCGGTCCACCGAATTTTCCAGCAGAGAAGAGAGGAATACTTGATTCAAGTCACAATGAAGGAACTGCTCGAGGCAGGCGTTCACTTCGGGCATCAAACGAGACGCTGGAACCCGAAAATGAAGGAATACATTTTCGGGGAGCGGAACGGGATTTACATCATTGATCTGCAAAAGACGCTCAAGATGTTCAAGGAAGCGCTGCAGTCCATTACCGAATTGGCGGCCCAGGGAAAGATTATTCTATACGTGGGAACCAAGCGGCAGGCCCAGGATGCCATTGCGGAGGAAGCGCAGCGCTGTGGCATGTATTTCGTGAATCAACGCTGGTTGGGGGGCTTGTTGACCAATTTTGCCACCATTCAGCGGTCCATCAAGCGGCTGAAGGATTTGGAGGCCATGAAGGCCGACGGGAGTTATGAACTTCGCTCCAAGAAGGAAGTAGCGAGACTGGAACGGGAACGATTAGCATTGGAGAAGAATCTCTCCGGCATTAAGAATATGCCCCGGCTGCCCGACGCCCTCTTTGTGGTTGACTCCGGGAAGGAAGAGATTGCAATCTTGGAAGCCCGGAAGCTGTCCATCCCGGTTTTCAGCATCGTCGACACCAACTGCAACCCGGATGTTATCGACTATATCATTCCGGGCAATGATGACGCCCTTCGCGCCATTCGGCTGTTCACGCAGAAGGTGGCCGATGCGATCCTCGAAGGGCAACAATTCCGTCTGGCCCAGGAGGCGGAAGCTGAAAAGGTGGCTCAAGAGCAGGCCACCACGGATGGAACGGGTGAAGTCGGTGTCCCGGCTGAAGCCGCTATGAAGACGGAGACTGCGACGGCGGGGGGTGAAAGTCCCACGGTCGGCCCGGGAGGTTCGGAGGGAACCGGCGGACTCGACGAAGCAGGCCGCAAGCGCCGGCCACGAAGGCCCCGACCCTTGACACAATCTTCGACGGTTCGCTGATCCCGTCTTGGACGGGACTGTGACCGCGAGATTCACCTGCCTGATCATGGTGAAATCGAGAGCCACCGGGTGAATCAAATTAAAGAATTCATCCAACCTAAAAATTGTTCGCCGTTACCGAAGGGGAACAATTTTTAGGTTTATTTTTGTAAGGGAGCCATCAGCGGTCAGCTTTCAGCTATCGGCAAGCGAACCCTCCGGCCAGTTTGAATAGACATTCGGTATCGTGCCGCGGCCGGGGGACACAAGTCAGCGACTGTTTTGACCTGAATATCCAAAAGGTGTTTGCTGATGGCTGACAGCTAATAGTTGATTGCTGCTTTTCTGGAGGGTTAATCAAGCTTATGGAGATTTCAGCGAAAGATGTTAAGGAGCTGCGGGAACGGACCGGCGCCGGCATGATGGAATGCAAGAAGGCACTGGTGGAGGCCCAGGGCAACATCGATGAGGCGATCACCATCCTTCGCAAACGGGGGTTGGCCAGCGCCGCCAAGAAGGCAGGGCGCGTCACGTCGGAAGGCCTGGTCGACGTGCGGGTTGCCTCCGTCCAGGGGAACCCGGTCGGAGTCATCGTCGAAGTAAATTGTGAAACCGACTTTGTAGCCCGCACGGATGACTTCAAGAACTTTGTCTCCCGAGTGGGAGAGCATCTCTTGCAGCAAAAAGCAGAATCCCTGGATCACTTGCTCTCACAGAAGTTCCATGCGGAAGAGACAAAGACCGTCCAGGAAATCCTGCTGGAGAGAATTTTGCAGATCAAGGAGAACCTTTCCATCCGCCGCTTTGAACGAATGGAGTTAAGCGGTCAGGGCGCACTGGGAACTTACATCCACGCGGGAGGGAAGATCGGGGTGCTCGTCGAGTTAGGGGCCGCAGGGGGGACCAACACCGGGGGAGAGACATTCCAGGGCCTGGTTCACGATGTGGCCATGCATGTGGCTGCCTCCGATCCCAAGTACCTCAGCCGTCAGCATGTGCCTTCATCGGTTCTGGAGCGCGAAAAAGACATTGCCCGGGCCAAGGTTCCTCCCGGAAAACCAGCCCCGGTGGTCGAAAAGATTGTGGAAGGTCAACTCGCGAAATTTTATGGAGAGGTGTGTCTGTTGGAGCAACCGTTTGTGAAGGAGCCCGGGATGTCGTTGGGGCAGTGGTTGACCCAAAAGGCTCCTGCGCTGGGGGGAGCGGTGGAAGTCCGTCGCTTCGTCCGATTCAAGGCGGGTGAAGGGATTGAAAAGCCCCCTGATGATTTCGCAGCGGAAGTCGCGGCCCAGGTAAAGTAGATATGAGAAACCCTCAAGTCAAGTACAAGAGAGTCCTGCTGAAATTGAGCGGGGAGGCCCTGATGGGCCGACAGGGTTACGGGGTTGACCCGCTCGTGGCGACCAGTATTGCGGAACAGGTCAAAGAGGTCCACAGACTCGGTGTGGAATTGAGTATCGTGATCGGCGGCGGCAACATTTTCCGGGGGGTGGCGGCGAGCGCCCGGGGCATGGACCGGGTCTCCGGGGATGTGATGGGGATGCTGGCAACCATGATTAATGCAATTGCGCTCCAGGATGCCCTCGAAAAAGTGGGCGTCATTACCCGAGTCATGTCGGCGATTGAGATGCGCGAGGTAGCTGAACCCTTCATTCGCCGGCGGGCCCTGCGTCATTTGGAAAAAAGACGCGTGGTGATCTTTGCCGCGGGAACGGGGAACCCTTACTTCTCGACCGACACAGCGGCCGCCTTGCGGGCCATGGAGATCAAGGCAGAGGTGATCTTGAAGGCGACCCGGGTGGACGGCATCTACGACAGCGACCCTTTAAAGAACCGCCGTGCCAAGATGTTCCGTGAGATCTCCTACATTGACGTCCTCAAGAAGGGGCTGGCCGTCATGGATACGACGGCGATTTCGTTGTGTATGGATAATAAGTTGCCGATTATCGTCTTTAATCTGCTCAAGCGGGGCAACATCAAGAGAACGGTGATGGGGGCAACGGTGGGAACCACCGTCCATCTCTAAACGGGCTTCGGAGTCAATTCCTTATGATCAAGGACATCCTTGCACAGACCAAAGCGCGAATGGAAAAATCAGTGGAAGACTTCAAGCACACCTTGACTGCTATTCGAACCGGCCGGGCCAATGTCGGACTCATCGATCATCTCAAGGTGGACTATTACGGCACACCCACCCCGCTGAACCAGCTGGCGTCGCTGGGGGTTCCGGAACCCACCTCGATTACCGTCCAGCCGTGGGATATCTCGCAGCTCGGGGCGATTGAAAAATCCATCCGCTCCTCGGACTTGGGATTGAATCCGGTTAACGACGGCAAGATTATCCGGGTTCCGATTCCGCCCCTCACTGAAGAACGGCGCCGTGAACTGGTGAAACATCTCCATAAGATTCTGGAGGATCACCGCACGGCGATCCGAAATATCCGGCGGGACGAGAACGAGCGGGTGAAGAAGGCCCTGAAGGATAAAACGATCTCCGAGGACGATGAGAAAAAAACCCTCGACGAGATCCAAAAGGTGACGAACCAGTTCATCGAAAAACTGGAGGGGTTCGGGAAGGGTAAAGAAAAAGAAATCATGGAAGTCTGAGTTCGTGCCCGCCCGAAACCGGAGGGAAGAAACCGGGGTGTCCATGCTTCACCCACCCTCCAAGGAATGCGGCGGGTTTCAGCACAGGGGCCCTGCGATCGGCGAAGGGGGGCATCAGAAAGATTCTTAAGCGCCCCACGCATTTTTTTTTGATGGAGAGGGTTGACAATTTGCGAGTCTGTCGATAGACTCGTAAGGTTTGTCAGGTGGTGGGTAACGCGCTAGTGCGTAGCGTGGTATATAACTTTCGGAACAGAATTGTTCGAGGGATTCTTTGCCAACTTTTAGTCAACTCGTGAGGATGGGGCGCAGGCGACCCCGGTACAAGACCAGTAGTCCTGCGTTGCAAGGCTGTCCGCAGAAACGTGGAGTGTGCGTGCGAGTATACACGACCACGCCTAAGAAGCCCAATTCCGCTCTGAGGAAAGTCGCCCGGGTGCGACTGACCAACGGCATTGAAGTAACCACTTACATTCCGGGCATTGGGCACAATCTTCAAGAGCATTCGATTGTCCTCATTCGCGGGGGACGCGTCAAAGATCTGCCCGGTGTTCGATACCACGTCGTTCGTGGCACGCTCGATTCGGTGGGAGTGGCCGAGCGTCGTCAGAGCCGTTCCAAATACGGCGCGAAAAGACCGAAAGCCTAAAGTCCAGACCACCCTTTGATCACAACTTGATCAGGTCGCGACGAAAGCAGTTGCGGCGGGTTTGCCGAAGGCGGTTGCCTCGACCCCGCAAAACCTTTCGGAACGAAATCGTCCTGAGAACGAAATAAGCGCGAGGATAAGTCTATGCCGAGAAGGAGAGTTGTCGCCCGCCGGGAGGTCGATCCCGATGCCATTTTCAACAGCACCCTGGTAGCGAAATTTGTCAATTCCCTGATGAGTCAGGGCAAGAAGACAGTGGCCGAGGGGATTTTTTACGCGGCGATGGATCTCATCAAGAAGAAGGCGAACGACGACCCGCTGAAGGTTTTTAAAAAAGCGGTGGAGAACGTCAAGCCCGTTTTGGAAGTCAAGACGCGCCGCGTCGGGGGTGCGAACTACCAGGTGCCGGTCGAGGTCAACCGGAGCCGGCAGCAATCGCTTTCCATCCGCTGGCTGATCAATTATGCGCGCGACCGCAATGAAAAATCGATGCGGGAGCGCCTGGCGAATGAATTGCTGGACGCCTCGAATAACCGAGGCGGAGCCATTAAAAAGAAAGACGATACCCACCGGATGGCAGAAGCCAATAAGGCTTTTGCCCATTACCGCTGGTAAAGAGTAAGGTTTCAAGGATACGAAATGGATCGGACCACACCCTTAGAGCGAACCCGGAACATCGGCATCATGGCACACATTGATGCGGGGAAGACGACGTGTACCGAGCGGATTCTCTATTACACGGGCGTCAATTACAAGATCGGTGAGGTCCATGAAGGCACCGCGACGATGGATTGGATGGAGCAGGAACAGGAGCGGGGGATCACAATCACTTCCGCCGCCACAACCTGCTTCTGGTCGGGTTCGCAAAACCAGTTTGAAGAACACCGGGTCAATATCATCGATACGCCGGGACACGTCGATTTTACCGCCGAAGTCGAGCGCAGCCTCCGCGTGCTGGATGGCGCCATTGCGCTGCTGGGCGCCGTGGAGGGTGTCGAACCCCAGACGGAAACGGTGTGGCGCCAGGCCGATAAATACCGCGTCCCCCGATTGGTGTTTGTCAACAAAATGGACCGCGTGGGCGCCGATTTTGAGAATTGTGTGGATATGATCCGGACTCGGGTTCATGCCAACCCCCTCGTCATCCAACTCCCCCTCGGCAAAGAAGATAAGTTTCAGGGCGTCATTGACCTGATTCAGCAGAAAGCCATCGTCTACAAAGACGAAACCCTCGGGGCGGCTTACGAAATGAAAGAAATTCCGTCCGCCTACGCGGAGACGGTGGCTTCGCATCGTGAGAAATTGATTGAGACGGTGTGCGAGTGCGACGACATCATGCTGGAGAAGTACCTTCACGGGAAACCGATTGGTGCCGAAGATTTGAAATCGTCGATTCGCCGGTCCACCATCGGGCTGAAGCTTGTCCCGGTCCTGTGTGGATCCGCCTTCAAGAATAAAGGGGTGCAGCCACTGCTGGATGCCGTGATTGACTACCTGCCGTCGCCCGTGGATGTTCCGCCCGTGGAAGGCGTCATTTCGAAGGAGGACGAGGAAGTGCCGCTCCGGCGTGCCAGCGATGACGAGCCCTTTTCAGCCCTGGTGTTCAAGATCATGACTGATCCGTTTGTCGGGCAACTGGCCTTCTTCCGCGTCTACTCCGGGAAACTCAGCACCGGGGAGGGCGTTTGGAATTCGACCAAACAGAAACGCGAGCGCATCGGGCGATTGTTGAAGATGCATGCCAACAAGCGCGAAGAGATCAAGGAAGTGTTTGCCGGGGACATCGCGGCGGCGGTGGGTTTGAAGAACGTGTTGACCGGCGATACGATTTGCGCTGAAGAGCATCCCATCGTGCTGGAAGCGATGGATTTTCCGACCCCGGTGATCTCGCTGGCGATCGAGCCGAAATCCAAGGCAGACCAGGAAAAGATGGGATTCGCGCTGCAAAAACTGATGCAGGAAGATCCCACCTTCCGCGTCAAGACGGATACCGAAACCGGTCAAACCATTATCGCGGGGATGGGTGAGCTGCACCTGGAAATCATCGTCGACCGCATGATGCGCGAGTTCAAGGTCGATGCCAATGTGGGAAAACCCCAGGTGGCGTATCGGGAGACTATCCGCAAGCGAGCCGAGGCGGAAGGCAAATTTATTCGCCAGACCGGCGGCCGGGGCCAGTACGGCCATGTGAAAATTTATGTCGAGCCCGCCATGCCGGGGGAAGGATTTGTGTTTGAGAATAAGGTAGTCGGGGGTTCTATTCCCAGGGAATACATCAATCCGGTCGAGAAAGGTATCGCCGAAGCGATGGAAACGGGTGTGTTGGCGGGTTACGAAATGCAGGATGTCAAGGTGACCCTGTATGACGGCAGCTACCACGAAGTCGACTCTTCAGAAATCGCCTTCAAGATTGCCGGCTCGATGGCCTTCAAGGACGGTGTCGCCCGCGCCCATCCCGTTCTGCTGGAGCCGATCATGAAGGTCGAGGTCGTCGTGCCCGAGGAGTACATGGGTGACGTGATCGGGGATCTCAATTCGCGCCGGGGGCATATTGAGCGGATGGAACGGCGTGCCGGTTCTCAGGTGATTACCGCGCGGGTTCCCCTGTCGGATATGTTTGGCTATGCCACGGACCTGCGTTCACGGACCCAGGGGCGGGCCACCTATTCCATGCATTTCCTCCGCTACGAAGAGGCGCCCAAGCTGGTGGCGGAGGAAGTGATTGCCAAGGTGACCGGCCGGACGGTTCGCAGATAGTCTTTTCCCAACTCGGTGGAGTGGGGATTTTTTTTTGATTCGGCGTCCGGGATTGAGCGGTTCATAGAATGCCGGCGGGAAAGCCGGGAGCGTTGGCGACCGGAAGTCCGCAGCGCAATAAATTAGATTGATAATTCTCATGAGGAGACCGCCATGGCGAAGGAGAAATTTGATCGATCCAAGCCGCACGTGAACATTGGGACGATCGGGCACATTGATCACGGGAAGACGACGTTGACCTCGGCGATCACGAAGGTGCTGCAGAAGCACAATCCGAAGGTGC